>JAGLSW010001102.1 GCA_023135565.1 Candidatus Aminicenantota bacterium
CCGATTTTAATCGGCGCTTTCGGCCCGGCCCCTTTTTTTTCGTCCCGTTTTCCGTTTTTACTCAAAAGCATCCCGGACAAAAAAAGCCAAACGCCTTTCTCTTCATTCTAACCCCATCTCCACAAATAAGTTCACATTCCCAATAGCAAACTGCAAAACAAATTCCTCCGGTACACGACCAATCCATACAACCATCTCCACCGTATCCACAATAATTATAACAGGCTTGAAAAACCGTAGTGCTGTTGAAACAATCGCAAAGGTAAATTGATCCCAAATCAGTACTGAAAAATGTACTCGAAAGCACTGCTGCGAAGACAACTGCAACAATTAAAGTTATTCTTTTTTTCATAATTACCTCTCTGTATTATTTATATAAAACTACACTTCCATGTTTTGCAGCATAGAAGATGTTGTTTTTTTTACACTGAAAGATTGTGATCTGGCCTTTTGTTCTTTTTATATATAGGATTTTTTTCAGCCCACCATCTAAATCGAATTTATAGATAGGTACGATCCTCCTTGTCTTATCTTCAGGGAATTGTAAATAAAAGAAGTTGTTGTCATCACAATCTAAAAAGAAATTAACGGCGAACAATAAAAACACGTCGTCATCATGTAATTGGTATAAGTCAAAAAGTTCTTTTTTATAAACTCGCAATATCTTTTCAGGCCATATACTAAATTTTTTTTTTAATTTCCGGTTTTCTAAAAGATATAAGGTAGAAGAGTTTAGAATATAGACTAAAAGCCTGCCATCTTTCAACGAACAATATCTTAAGCTGCTCCGGACTGGAAAACTATGATTGATTTTGATTAAAGGGCGGGGATCAAGAAAGAGGAATCTACGGAATTCATTAACATCGAGCAGAACTCCGATTAATTTCATTTTGTTTGTAAATATGTCTACCACCCCGCTGTTTTCCGATGGTATATAGAGGTTGCCTTCCGCATCTTGAACCGGGTTAAAGGTGTACTTATATTCGGTTTTATAATCGGTTATATAATCACCTTTGAGGCTGAAAACCGTGATCCTTCTATTCTTGTAATCCTGGGCATATAACCGGTTCTTCCCGCTTATATTCAAAATTGCGCCACTTCCCCGGTTTGTGGCGAATTCCCCAGGTCCTTTCCCTTTTCTTCCGAATCTTCCCTGGAAAACTAAATTTTTATCGTACTTGAAGATTTCGCAGAACACCCCATCGAAAACAAAGACGTTTCCGCTGCTGTCGGCTGTGACTGATCTTGCGAAAGCGATAAAATTTTCATCCTCATCTTTTTCATTGCTGATCTCTTTGTATTTTCGCAGCGGTTCGTATTGAACGTTTTTCTCGAAACAAGTAGGTTTTGGGTTTTTTATTATTTTTATCTCTATTCCGAAAGAGAATAATGATAATATGAGAATGGAAGCTATAAAAAATAGGTTTTTTTTCATGCCTTCTCCTCATTTTTTAGTCTAATTTTAATCTCAGCCATTGATTTATAGTAATGGCTTTTTCCTATCATAAGAAAATTGTATGCGGAAAAATTTCGATTGTCAAGAGTTTTTAAAAAAAAGGTTACCTAATCGTCAAATCTTGCACATTTCCGGCAAAAGTTTTTTTTGCAAGCTTGAAAAAAGTCTCGCACCGCCCCCACAATTCTTAAGCAGGTATTTGAGCGCTTTAAGGAACAGGAGTTATCACCGCTTTGAAAAAATCGGTGGCAACCTTTCTTGTAAAAAGGTCTTTCACATCCACCACAAAATCGTATTTTCCCTTTTTAACACCCGGGATCTTCAAATTGATTCGTATCTCTTTTTGAGTAGCGCTGATGGTTTTTCCCTGGTCAAAGATCGAAATCCCCCGCTCGTTTTTTACGCGTATGCGGATGGAGAGTTTGCCACTCACTTTTTCCTGCCGGTAGAAATCTGAAATGACAAAGAAGAGTTTTCCATTTTGAAATTTAAGTTCTCTAATTTTTACAGGTGTGCCTTTAATTTCCTTCGTTTCCAGGTAATCTCCAAGGTACCCGGTTTTAAGGTTAGGGCTGTAAATCAATTTGTGCTTTTTGCCGCTCGTTTTAATTTTTATTTTCCCAACTTTGTCCGGGTTTTGGGCCGCATAAGTTAAAATATAGTAAATATCCTCCACTTCACTGATAGAATCGAGCGCGGTGTCAATTTTATTAGATACGATTAATTTTCCACCGGTTCGTTCGGTGATTTCCCTTAAGGTGTGTTCTAATTCAGTGGATATTTGCTTATATTCCGCGTCTTCCATAAGCGTGCTGACTGTGGTCCGCATAAATATGGAGTGGAAGGTAGCGCCTACATTGTGAAATATTTTTGCCACCTCCTTCGCAGGAAAATCTTTGCCGAAATTGCGTTCCATCTGTATTTCGTTCAACTGGCGGGTAATAATACGCGCGAAGTTGACGGGTTCAGACGAAAGGCTGGATTGCCATATCCCGAGTAACCTTTTGATTTCGCGCATGTTTCTACTGTTGATCATGATGTCGGGGAACAACTCGAATTGGTAAAAATTGATGACCCACTTTTCCTTGCGAATGTCTCTTAAAAAACGGGAGAAATTATAATATTTATTTATATCGGGGATTAGGTATCTTTTCTTAAAATCTTTCCATATCCTCATGTATTTTACTAAAAATCTTTGGACATATGTATAAAGAGTTTGCAGTGGATCTTTCATGTCAAATTTATGTTTGTCCAATTCAGTTTCAATTTGTCTAAAATAGAGTAACAGCTTGTTGCGAGTTTCACGGCTGGCATCCTGGAGAAGTTTATCCAATTCGGCTCTGGCGGCGTCTTTGTCCTGCAAGTTTTTAAAAGAGACGGTGCGGTCGTTCACAAAAACCAGGAGTTGATCCGGTTTCTTTAAAACATTGTCAAATATATGCTGCACTCCCTTTTTTATATATTCATTATAATGGGTGATGCGGAATACCAGGACAAAATAGCGGGATGCCCAGGATTTTTCCTGCTCCGCGGTCATCTCCAACTCTTGCAACTTCATTTTTTTCCGCTTGATAATGCAGCCGTTGATTTCCTGCCGCTTCCGGTTCTCGTAAAGTTTAAAGTCGGCTTTTGTCAGGTTATCCACGGGTTTACCTTTATAATATACCCTCACCGGCACTTCGACATTGACTACCTTAACCGTTTCGCGGATATCTTCTTTCTCTTGCTGTGCAACCAGATCCGCGACGCTTAACAAGAAGCCGATTAAACAGATAATAATCACTTTTTTCATAATTTCTCCTTGATTTTATTGTGGATTTATTTAGTTATCTAATGTTATCCATATTATTTATACGGATAAAGGAAGAAGAAATGGATTTTTTTATGGGGGGCAGTCTCCGGTCTCCGGGGGCGGCGCACCCAGCCTATAACCCCCAGTATGCACACCTATAAGCAATAGTCATAAGCATTTACGATTATTGCTCCTAAACGATTCCCCACTCAGTGGGGCTTTTGAAAAAGTTTGAACAAAACTTTTAATAATTTAAAAGCGAGAAGCACTCCCCTCTCTGTGGCTAATTTCATGGTGGGCCGGAGCTATTGAATGTCCCGGCTGAGACGGTCGATGGTGATAACGGCATACTCTAAAAAGATACCGCTCAACCGCGGCTTTATTTTTTGCCACTCTTTTAAAATCTTCTCTTTTATTTTCACTTCCACTTTGCCCGTGGGCTTGCCGTAACAACCGCGCAAATCACACCAGCCGGTACGGGCCAGCTTGAAAAATTCGTACTGCGGCGATTGGGGCTTGCTCTTTCTCAAAAAATACTCGACAGCGGGCGAAATATGGGCGGCGGCCATGCTCTTCACAACAGTTAAGGCCGGTTTTAATCTATTCACATAACTATCTATTTTTTCGGAATTGCCGGTGGCCGCGGCTTCTTTTCTGAGTGCTTCGAACTCTCTTTGCAATTGCCCGGATAAAACGACGGCTTCTTTAAAATAATTTCCCATGTCCACGGCGGCAATATAAATAATCCCGGGGCGGGAAATGTCCCGGTTCAATTGTTCTAAAGCTGCCCGGGGCGCGCCCCGCTGGGATACGATTCCGCCTACTGAAGCCGGCTGCACCTGCTGCACTTCTTCCTTTCCAGGCGCGATGGTGTTCTTTACCGCGGCAGCCTGTCGATACTGCTGGACATCCCGTTCCTGTTGAGCATATTGGGTTTGCCCGACTGCTTGCTGCTTCTCTTCCCGGCTTGCCTGCCGCTCCCGGAGCTTTGCTTCCGGCTGCGTCTGCGCCTGGAAACTTCCTGTTTTTGCCTTTGCTTTTTTGCTTACAGCGGCGGCTTTGCCCGCTCTCTTTTCTGCCCCGGGAATTTCTCCTTCCCAGGAGGCTTTTTTGCTTACGGTTGGGGGAGCGCCTTTCTTCGCCTTTAAAATCGCCGGAGCTCCTTTATTTTCCCTGCCGGGCCGGGCGTCCCCTTTCTTTTTTCCAGTTTCCCGGAAGCCCTCTTTTTTCGCGGCTTTTTCGCGTTTTTCAAAACCTGCTGCGTTACCTGATTCGACCGCGTCATCTGCCTTAAAGTAAGATTCCGTTTCTTTGATTTCGGCTTTCCCGGGTCTTTCTCCTGTTCCTGATGAACGTTTCCCGGGCAAAAGGGCTTTCTTTTTTAGCCGGCCGTTCTTTTTATATTCCCCGGCTGGACGCGGCGGGGCGGCTTCTTCACTCAACACGATGGGTTGTACTTGCTGCTCTTTGGCCTGCGGTATAAAAACGATTTTGTAAAACAGGAATAGGCTGAACAGGGCGACGATTAGCGACGCTGCCATTCTAAAAGACCGGGAAAGATAGGGTTTTCGCAGCGTTTTTAATTCTCTCTCTCCGGCGTCGGGAACGGGCGCTGTGCGCTCGCTTAGGGATGCGGTCAGCAGGAAGGTCTCATAACAACGGTCACAGGAGGCGAGATGCTTCATCAGCCGGCTGCGCTCCTCAACTGTGTTTTTTCCATCTATCAGGGTGGCAATCTCTTCGAGAGAGAGACAACTGCCTGCCGGGGTTTCTTTTAAGGAAGCCGACAGCAGGGCGCCTATCTCTTCAAGGGCAGGGCCGGACAGAGTTACCTTATCATCCTGTTTTTTCATATACCTGTCTCTTACATTAGGATTTAGTCGGACAAAAGCCTGATTTTCCCCGCTTAGAACAAATCATCTAATTTTACTCCAGCGCGGGTTATTTTATCCCGGCATTTTGCCAGCACCCGGCTGAGCCGGTTGTAAACCGCTTTCTTGCTGATGCCTAATAGCCCGGCTATCTGCTCTATTTCTTTCGGTTTTTCGCCTTCGCTAACCGGGAACCTCATCCTTAAAATTAACCGTTCTTCGCCTTTTAATTGGGAAATAATGCTGCCCGTTACCTCTTTTAGTTTCTTTAAACGCTGGGTTTCTATGGTTATGTCTTCCGGGTTACTCTGCGTGTCGGCGATAATAAATTCACCTGTTTCCATATCCCTGGTTCCGTCTTGCACCAGCCGGTTTCCCTGCGGGGAGGGAATCTCACCCGGCGGTATCCTTTTCCCCTTGATTTTGGCTGCGATGCTTTCCACCTCATCCATAGACCCGGAAAAACCGGATTTAGACTTGAGCTCGCTGTAAGCAGCAGGAATCTCCAGCCCGGCTGCAAAGATCAACTCATAGATTCTTTCGCCCCAAACACCGATTTTTTTTGCTCTTTCTTTTTCCCTTCCCCTGCCCTTTTTCCTGCGTACTAGGTCTACTGCCTGGTTGGAGATTACAGCGGTTATATAAGTGCTTAATTTGGCTTTTCCTTTGAATTGTTTTAATATTTTATAATTTTTTTCCTTAAGTTTGTCTAAGATTTTATTCGCCAGTTCCAATGCTTCGTTCTCGACGACAATGTTCCCGTCCCACATTTGCCCGACGGCTTTACGGCTACGGCTGGTGATGAATTCGATATGTTCCTTTATGATACCATTATAATAGGCATCTTCCGGGCCGTCCGGGACTTTCCCCCCGGGAACGGGTTTTAGGATAGAACGAAATTCTCCTTGTTTCATTTTCGCGGTTGGTGTAGGCGGAAATAGAAAACACTTCCACCTCCCTGCCGGGGACGATAACCGATTTCTCCCCGGTGGGATTCGATAATCCATTTGGAAACGGCAAGCCCCAATCCCGTGCCTTTCATTTTCGAGTCTTTGTGCAGTTGGGAATATTTGTTAAAAAGGAGCGGTTCCTTTCCAGGAGCGACTCCCGGGCCTTCATCGGCTACGACCAATTCCTGGAGTTTATTTCCATTGGCGCCGATCTCCTTTGCTCCGATGGTAATGGTGCCTTTTTTCGGGGAAAATTTGGCCGCATTGCTGAGGAAATTATTGACAACCTGGGTGATTTTTTCACTATCGACAAATAACTGCGGCAGGGGTGGGAAGTCATATTTTATCTTAAATTGTTTCATGTCCAGCATGGGCTGCATGACATGTACCGTCTCTTCTACTATAGAGCCTAAGGTAGTGTAACTTTTATCTAAAGATATTTTGCCGGCTTCGAATTTAGAAATAATCAACATATCGTTGATGATGTTCAGCATTTTTTCAGAGGATCTTGAAATAATTTCACCGGTTTTTTCTAAATTATTGATAATATTTGGAGTGCTGGACATCATTTCGGCATATCCCATAATCGATGTTAAAGGACTGCGTAGATCATGAACCAGCATGGCGGTGAAGTCTGCTTTCAATTTTAATTCTTTTTCCAATTGTGCTTTTTTCTGGGCTTTTTCCCTTATCCAGGCTATATAAAATATCAGGGCGATTGCCGCTAAATAGAGCAGCGCTATAAACCAGGAAGTTTTCCAGAATGGGGCAAGAATTTGTATTTCTAACGAGGTGCCTGCTTCATTCCACTTGCCGTCATGGTTTGTTCCTTTGACGTGGAATACATAATTGCCGGGGGGAAGGCGGGTATAGGTAGCAAAACGTTTCTGGGCATTGGTTTGAATATAGTCTTTATTAAAGTTTTCCAATTTGTAGGCGTACCTGTTCCTTCCAGGAGCTGTGTAGTCCAGGGCGGCAAATTCAAAAGAGATAAAATTATCTTTATAAGCGAGCTGTAATTTGCCTGTTTCCGAAATCGCTTTTTCCAGCGCTATTTCCCGGTTATTCATGAAAAAAGAAGTAATAACGATGGGGGGAATATACTGTTCTTCTTCCACGATCTCTGCCGGGAAGAAGGAATTAAAACCGTTGATACCGCCGAAAAACATTTCCCCATTTTTACTTTTGTGATAAGCGCCTCCATTGAACTCATTGCTCTGCAGGCCGTCTATTACACTGTAATTTTTAAATTCCCCGGTACGGGGATTAAATCCCGATAAGCCTTTATTCGTACTGAACCACAGACGGCCGTCGTCATCTTCCAGGATGCCGTAAATGACATCATTGGGTAACCCATCTTTCTGCCTGAAATGTATAAAGGTTTCGGTTTGCCGGTCAAATTTATTGAGACCTCCGCCGCTGGTGCCGATCCAGAGAGTGCCTTCCCGGTCTTCGTAAAGCGATAGTATCAGGTTGTTACTTAAGCAGTTCGGGTCGTCGAGAGCTTTTTGGTAGCGAGTAAATTTTCCTGTTTTACGGTCAAGTTTATTGAGACCGCCGCCCCAGGTTCCGATCCAGAAATTGCCCGGGCGGTCTTCTAAAATTGCATAGACAAAATCGTGGCTCAGGCTGTGGGGATCGTCGGGATCGGCGTGGTACCGGGTACAGCGGCCGGAGGAGCGATCGAACCTATTGAACCCATTCCCGGTGCCGATCCAGAAGGCGCCGGCTCTGTCTTCATATATGGCCCTGATGATATCGCTGCTTAAGCTGTGAGGGTTCGCGGGATCGTGTTTGTAGCGAGTAAAACCGCCTGAATCGGGATCGAGTTTGTTGAGTCCACCGCCATCGGTGCCGAACCAGAGAGTATTTGCGCTATCTTCATAGATCGTTCTAACTTGATTATTGCTCAAACTGCGCCGGCTGCCGGGTTTGTTTTTGTAAAGGGTGTAACGCTGCGTTTTGCGGTCAAACCTGTTGAGCCCATTGTTTGTTCCGATCCAGAGGAAATCTTTCCGGTCTCGATATATAGACCACACTATATTACCGCTCAAGCTGTTGGCATCGCCGGGTTCGGCTTTGTGAAGGGTAAATTTTTCTTTTTTCCGGTTCCGTTTATTCAACCCGCCGCTGTAAGTGGAGACCCAGAGCACATTCGATTTATCTTCATAAATTGCCCTGACATCGTTTGTACTGAGGCTGTCGGGGTCTGTGGGAATGTTCAGGAAGCGGGTAAATTCCCCTGTTTCCTTATCGAACCTGTTAAGACCACCGCTATTGGTGCCTACCCACAAAGTGTCGGCTGCGTCTTCGTATATGGCGGTGACCTGGCTGCTGCTCAGGCTCCGCGGGTTTTCCGGGTCGTTTATACAGCGGGTAAAATTCCCTGTGGCAGGGTTAAATTTATTCAGTCCACCGCCTTTCGTGCCGATCCAGAGGGCGCCGCCGTGGTCTTCAAAAATCACTGTTACTTCGTTGTGTCCTAAGCTGTGGGGATTCCCCGGTTCGTTTTTAAAATGAATAAAACGCCCCGTGACGCTGTCGAATTTATTGAGGCCGCCGCCATTAGTGCCGATCCAGAGGGTGCCGCTGCTGTCTTCAAGGATTGCCATCACTTCGTTATGACTTAAGCTGCCGTTGTTTCCCGGTTCATTTTTGTAATGGTCGAACTGCTCCGCGGCGTGGTCGAATTTATCCAGTCCGCCGCCTTTCGTGCCGATCCAGAGCGCACCTGAGCGGTCTTCACAAATTGCCCTGACTTCATTATGACTTAAACTGTGGGGATCGCCCGGGATGTTTAAATAACGGGAAAAGCGTTTATTGGAGCGGTCAAATTTATTTAGGCCGCCGCCCCAGGTTCCGATCCAGATTATCCCGGAGCGAGCTTCATAAATAGTCCACATATAATTGACGCTTAAGGAATGGGGGTCATCCGGGTTGGAATTATATGTCTTAAATTTGTAACCGTCATATCTATTCAGACCATCTTCGGTACCGAACCACATAAATCCTTCCTGATCCTGCAGGATACAGTTAGCTGTGTTTTGTGACAAACCGTCTGTTAATGTAATGTGCTCGAATTTGATTTTCCGGCTGCCGGGAAGAAGTATTTCGCCCAGGCACAACCATAAAGTTAAAATAGCCCAAAAAGTCTTCTTCATTAAACCACCTGTTACTTCAATTTAACCTCTAAATATATTACATTACAGAGAAAAAATCAAATTAAAACACCGAGAAAATTGTTTCACTGCGATTATTTTTTGTTGAGGCGAAAATTTTTCGTCTATTCCGGCGGCCGGAAACACCCTCCGGTTCCCCCAATCCACTCAGTGTTTTGGGCGAACAAAAATGGAAAGGGCCTCAAGTCTGATGTTTGTGTACCTGGAGGCGGTTACCTGGACAGTTTAAAAAAAAATGCGCTGTCATTAGGCGTAGGGGTTATGGTTTACTGTGAGGTGACCGGAACTATAAAAATCGAGTTACCCGCTCAAAAAATCACCGGGCAGTGGCGGCCAAATACTGAATATATAAGAAATTATCTTACCTCGAGGGAGGCTCAATGAAACTAAAAAATGGAGATTGTAAACACGTAGTTCTTTTCGGAACATTTAAGGAAAATAGATATTTTTAAAGCGCCCCCTGGTCGCCGAAGGCATTTATTGTGCTTGCGCTTCAGGGCCCCTTAATAACTCGGCGGCGCGGCCAGCCGCGGCTGAAGCCTGCACCACCGATTCGGGGATGTCCTGGGGGCCGGACACGAAACCTACAGCCAATACCCCGGCCCGGCTGGTGTCCACAGGCGCTGCCAGCGGGTCAGGTGTTTGAATAAAACCGTGGTCGTCTAATTCGACGCCCAAACCGCGGGCTAAAGCATCGGTGCCGGCGGGCACTAATGCCTGGCACAAAACTACCATGTCGAAAATCTCCGTTTTAGTCTCCCGGCTGGTGGTGTCTTCATATACCACGCGGACATCCCGGGTGTCCTCTTCTTCAGTAACAAAAGCAGGCCGGGAACGGACATAAGAGACCGAATACTCTTGCTCGGCCCGGGCAATATACTCCTGGAAAGTCTTACCGGCAGCACGCATGTCGGTGTAAAATATAGTGCTGCGCACCTGCCGGTCATGCTCGTTGGCAAGGATGGCTTCCTTGGTGGCATGCATGCAGCAAACCGCGGAACAATACGCATAGTTCCTGACATCCCTGGAACCGGCACACTGGATAAAAGCGATAGTTTTCGGGGAACGGCCATCCGAAATACGCTGCACATGACCGCCGCTGGGACCGGATGCGGAAAGAAGACGCTCGAATTCTAAACCGGATACTACATTGGCTATACGCCCGGAACCATACTCCTTTAAAGATGATACATCCATGTCGTTAAAACCGGTGGCAACCACTACGGCTCCAACCTGTAAATTCATAGTTTCATCCCTTAAACTGTGATCGATGGCTTCCGCCTGGCAAACCCGCACGCATTCCAAACAATCACTGCACCCGGCACAATTTAAACAACGCTGCGCTTCCAGGACAGCGGCGCCCTGTGCATAACCCAGTTCCACTTCAACAAAAGAACCTATGCGCTTCCCCACAGATAGTTCGGGCATCTCAACCCGGGGAGATTTTGCGATTTTTTCCAATTCTTCGGCTTCTAAGTAAGCCACGGGCGGCTTGCCTCCGGCGGCCCCACGTGCGTGGGGTGGCGTTAAGCCGCTGCGCGGCAGGTCCCTGCCGGGGGCCAAACTTT
>JAGLSW010001103.1 GCA_023135565.1 Candidatus Aminicenantota bacterium
CCGGCAGGGCCGCCGGAGGCAAGTGAGAATAAAATGAAAAAACTAAAGACAGTATTAATTATTTTAACAATCGTTGTTTTGGTATCTATCGTTACATTTTTGATTATGCGGGAAACCATGGTCTACCAGCGTTCGGTGCTGCCCGGACAGGTGCAGATAAAAAACCCGGCCTATGCTTTAAACAGAGGCCCGGTGATTCTTATCGACGAAGGTCATAAAAATTTCCATACGGCTGGAGGCAGGTACAAACCTTTCGTGCAATTGTTGACCGCGGACGGTTACCGTTTTCGCGGCGCAAAAGAAGAAATCACCCCTACCCTGCTTGCAGACGTGGATGTGCTGGTCATTGCCAATGCCGTCGAAGCGCCGGCCAAAGCGGAAATAGACGTAATCGTACAGTGGGTAAAAACAGGCAAAAGCTTGCTGCTTATTTCCGATCATCCGCCTTTTGCTTCTCCAATAAAAGAGTTAAGCGGGCGTTTCGGCGTGGATGTTAGCAGCGCCTGGGCTTCGGACCCGGCTCAAGAAGAACCGGATAACGACAGGGGAGCTTCCTGGATTCGTTACGAAAGAGCAAAAGGCGCTTTAGGCGAACACCCCATTCTTACCGGACGCAGCAGTGAACGGATCGACGTGGTGGTGGCTTTTACCGGCCAGTCGCTCAGTTCGGAAACCGGCACGGCGCTTCTCAAACTATCCGATAAAGCCTTAGACTGCGAAACGCGGCAAGAGGCCAACGAAGGCGTGGGCGGAAAATCCGCTGCCGGGCGCGCCCAGGCCATAGCTTTAGAATTCGGCGCGGGCCGGGTGGTTGTCACCGGGGAGGCGGCTATGTTTTCGGCCCAGGAAGTACGCATATACTTTAAAACCTGGAAAATGGGTTTTAACCGGCCCGGTAATGATAACCGCCGTTTTATTTTTAATATGATGCACTGGCTAACCCGAGCATTGCAAAATTAGCAATTAGCATTGCAAATTTAGCATCCGACGTCGCCGGACTGAATATAGACCCGCCCCTCATAGGGTGGGTGCCCCGCACCCCCAGCGATTCGCCTTATAAAAATAAAAAAAAATAAACCATTCTCTTGACTTTTTTTTTCTAATTTGCCATTATATTTTTTGTGGCGGTAATGAACTTAGGTTTATATAAGTTAGGTTCCTACCGGCAGGTGATTTTTTTAGTTTAAGCTTAAAAAATGCTGCGGCATTGTTTGGAGGTAATGAACAGCATGATATATGATATTCGTTTTTTTACCCCGCGGAGGAAAAAAAAGAACCTATATAATCCCTATTACCTTATGATGGAACTGAAAATTTGTGATGGATGTTAACCGTTTTTTTTTAGAGAAAAATCCTGTTGACAACACACCTCCTTATACAGCCAATGTTTCTCGATCACAATTTTGAGAAAGCGCTGTTCATCTTATTAGGCCAATTAAATTAACGGAGGTTTATATGATACGTTCAAAAAGGAAGAGACTGTGGTGTTTTACCGCAGCCGCTTTTTGTTTATTGTGTTTTATGAGTTCAGCGTCCTACGCTGACTTAACGGTGCAGAGTTCCTGGATTCCCGGCCCTTCTACACCGCCGATCATCGACGGCACGGTAACTGCCGGGGAATGGGCTGGAGCAGGGAGCGTTCCCATATTAGTGGGCTCGCTGCCGGCAGGCTATGTGCTGGTCAAAAACGACACGTCCACCCTGTACATGATATTGGACATTACCAACGATACAGTGAATGACGCCGTGCCTATGGAAGACTTCTTCCGGCTTACAGTAGACGTGAAGGCAGACCAAAATATCGAACCCAATGTGGATGTACAGTTCATGATGGACTCTTCCGCTCACATGGCTCGACAGTTTTATTTAGGGCCCGGCTCCTATTCCCCGTTAACTCCTACTCCTAACTCACATGTGGGCGTAGGATTCGGCGGTTCTCCAATATTGTCGTCGCCTTCCCACCGCATGTGGGAATTGTCTATCAGTTTCGACGATATAGGCATCCCGCCGGATATCTGGACAAGCGGAGCGGCGCCGGTAGTTAGGGTTGGCGTCAGGCTGATTTCAACCAACCCTGGTTTAAACATCGCTTTCCCTACCAATTTTGAAACCGATTTCTCAGACTTAATCACTATCTATTTAGGGCTGCCTTCCATACCTATAGACCCGTTAGCTCCCGGCTTTAAGGGAGTGGGACACATTCCTCGCAGCAATATCGTCGCTGGCTATGCGGATACCTGGACCGAGCCGGCCCCGATCCTGAGAGTCAAAGACGCCCCCTTCGGCTCCACTATCGACGTGAAAGGAGATTTTGCGGTTCTCGGGTTAACAGGATCTAAATACAGGATAGAATATTCAAAAAACGGAGGCCCCTTGCAGGTATTGACTCAAAACTGGACCAACTACCAGTGGGACGGCGCTGCCGGTAAATATATCGCCACAGCCATAAAACCCGACACAAACGGTAACTATGATATTCTACCCGCGCCCCTAAACGACTGGTATTGGACTGATTTAGTGATGAGGTGGAAAACCAATTCTTTCGGTAATGGTTTTTACTCATTGCATTTATATACCGTTACCGGCACAACGTATACACCGATAGCCGGACCTGGAGGGACTTTAGAGCTGCTGATCGACAACACCCCACCCCAGGTTGAGATTAAAGAGGTCTATCATGCGGTAGGTTCAAGTATTACGCCACTGGATATTTGCGGCATCGTTCATGTGGCAGCAGTCGATCCGACTGATGGATTTAGATTCCGGGTTAAGGTGATCGAAGACGAAGGGCACCTGTGGCACTACTACATGAATGCCCATTACGGAGATAACAAGACCAAAAACATTATCCCCACGGAAGTTTATGTTCCAGGTCATGTAGATGCGGATGGCCCTCATCTGTGGAATGGTTTTCCCGATTTAATATTTCCACCCTTGAGCAGTAATCCATGGAAACCGGACACAGGCGCGCCTTATTTCGGAAATGTCTGCGGATACCAGTTTAGATTGTCTGCCCGGGGCAGGACGATTAACGGTTATCACCGGGTATTCTACAAGGAATATAATAGGCATGCCTGCATTGAAGTTCATTAAAAAAAGGAGGTGAATAAGATGAATAAAAAACTTTATATATTAGTTCTCTTTATGTCCTTTGTTTTGGTGAGTTCTCCGGCCTTCGCCTGGGAAAAGATTATCGCCGTTCCTTACCACTCTACCGCGGCGGGACATCCTTTGTGGACTGGACCGGCGGCGGCCAAGATGGTACTGGAATCACCGATCATCACTGCTCATCCGGCTTACTTGTCCCAGACTCAAGCACAATTGTGGACTTATATCGGCACACATGCCGATGCTGCCTGGAATCCCTTTTACCCTGGGGTGCACACAGACCCGGAAGCATTAAAAGAGTGCTTGAAAAACTTTGATACCCGGCCGGGCTGGACCTTTGTGATTCACTCAACTTCCACCTATGATCCCATCATATCCCAGAAAATCATATTTACTCTCGATCATTACGATGTGCCTCCTGCCGTGCCTATCGACGGCGGGCTGAATTGGGTGGCGGTATTTGGGGCCAATACCACTACCGACCCTTCCGCCGGGCCTTATACGATTAATTGGTTCCTGATCAACGATCCCCGCGACCCGGTTCTCGGCAATTACAGGTTTATCAGTTATACCAGTTGGGAAAACAGCGGAGCAAGCAGTGTATTCCTGCATATTCCGACGCCCGAACCCTTTCCCCATAACATGCAGAAAATGGCTGTCTGCGATCCGAAAGAACCCGGTCCTTTAAAACTGATACCGCCGGAAAAATTTATTCGTAGATTGAAGATAATTAGGCCCCCCGAAGCCCGCAAGGCTGCTTATGTGGCTCTAAGAGATAATGGGTTGCTGGAGAAACGCGAATTCCGCATGGCCTGCGAAATGATGGGATCGGCAAATCCGGTTTTAGTCAGGAGGAAGGCAGGCAGCCTAAAAGCTGACTATTATGTGGTTCCTATGGCCAGGGGAAGAATGCTTGCCGGCGCGGTTCTCATCGACGCCTATTCCGGTGCTTTTCTCGAGACGTCGATAGCCAAAAAGCCTATTCCTTATCCTTACCTGACCCAATCCGATGGGCAGGTTAGGGAAATATTGACCAGGAAAATCATGGAGATAGAGGGCAGCAAGAAGATTAAGGTTGAGAGACCGACCCTGGTTTGGGAACCCGGGTTGAGTGTAAATCCCTACTTTCCACTGTGGAAAGCGAGGGTTAAAATAAAAGGAACTGTTAAATTACGCTACTTAGATTATAAACAGAAGGTGGTCGATCCACGAAAAATCGAGAGGAAGAAAATCGAAGATATCCGCCGCCGCAGGTAAGGGCATAATCGTTTAACTTCGCTATTAATGGTGCACAGGCGGGCCCGGGCCCGCCTGTGCACCTTAATAGTTCCTCTGCCGCGGGGGAGAAAAACTTTTTTGTCGGATTTTACGTTATACAATCTTATAGAAAAATCCGGCGCAGGTGATCTCTACTGCCGGGAGAATCTAAAAAAACCAGGAGGCGAAATAAAATGAATTTCCTTAAATCACTGTTTTCCTCATCTTCCTATGCAGGAAATAGAAAAAAGAACAGCCCGGGAACCTGCCGCGCAAAAGCAAAAATCCCGGTGATATTAATAACTTTGTTGTTTTTAATCCAGGCAGCGGCGGTTTTTGCCGGGAGCGGCGAGGTCTACTTTGCCCGCACACCTGCTGTCAGCCCGGATGGCGGCAAAATAGTTTTTAGTTACGACGAAGACCTGTGGCTCGTAGATGCATCCGGAGGCACAGCCTACCGCATAACCGCCATGCAAGGCCGGGAATTATTTCCCCGTTTTTCCCCGGACGGGAAATGGCTGGCTTTTTCCGCCGCCCCATCAGGCAATCTCGATGTCTATGTGATGCCGGTGAGCGGCGGTGATATAAAGCAGCTTACATTTCACAGCAGCGCTGATCGAGTCGATTCCTGGTCCTGGGATTCAAAAAATATCTATTTTAATTCCGGCAGATTTAACGATTTCAGCGAATTTAAAGTCAGCGTCGGCGGCGGCACACCGCAGCGGCTTTTCGGGGCTAATTATTTTAGTACGGTTCACGGTTTGGTGGAGCATCCGCGGAACGGCGCTTTTTATTTTACCGACACCTGGGAGAGTTTTAATTTCGCTCACCGCAAAAGGTATAAAGGCGACTACAATCCCGATATAAAATCTTACCATCCCAAAAGGAAAGAGTTTAAAGTTCACACTACCTACCGGGGCAAGGATTTCGCTCCTACCATCGACAAGCACGGCAATATCTATTTTTTATCGGACCGGGACAACGATGAATATAACTTATATACCTTTAAGAATAAAAAAATCCAACGCTTGACAAATTTCCCGGTTTCTATTCAAGCGCCCAATGTCAGCGCCGACGGGAACTTAATCGTTTTTGAAAAGGGCTATCAATTATTCACCTATGAGGTTAAAACCGGGAAAACCGAAAAACTCCCGGTAAAACTCTTTAACCGGGATAAACTTAGCACTGCTCGAGATTTTAATGTCAAAGGAAAAATCACCGCTTTCGACGTCTCTACCGACGGCAAGAAGATCGCTTTTGTTTCCCGGGGCGAATTGTTTGTCTCGGACATTAAAGGCAAATTTACCGGCAAGCCGGGAACTGCAGTCACCGGCAGGGTAATGGAAGTAAAGTGGCTGGCAGACAACAAAACCATCCTTTTTAGCCGCACGGTGGAGGGCTGGCTCAACCTGTTTAAAATAAGAGCGGATAAAAAAGAACCGGGGAAACAGTTAACTTTCGATAAAGCCAACAACCGCGATCTTTCTTTAAACAGTGACCGGTCGAAAGCTGTATATCTCAGCGGCAGGAATTATCTTAAAATCATCGACTTAAAAACCTTTAAAAGCAAACAATTGGTAAAAGACGAATTCTGGGGTTTTTATAACAGCCAGCCTTATTTTTCCCCGGATGACCGTTGGGTAGTGTTTTGTGCTTACCGGAATTTCGAGAAAGATATTTTGGTTTACAATTTGAAGAGTGGGAAGACCGTCAACCTGACCGCTTCCGGCATGTCGGAGGACGATCCTTATTGGTCGCCCGACGGCAAGTATATGTTTTTCTCAGCGGACCGTTATGAACCGGACTATCCCCGCGGCGGCAGGAACAACAAAATCTACCGGCTGGCTTTAGAAAAATATGACACAGAGTACCGCTCCCAGGAATTCGACAAACTTTTCCAGGAAGAAAAAAAAGACAAACAGGAAAAAGATAAAAAAAAGGACGCCCAGAGCACTGGCGGTGACTTGACGCGCAGCGTCTCATCAGAAATTTTTGGAGGTGTCGGAACCTT
>JAGLSW010001104.1 GCA_023135565.1 Candidatus Aminicenantota bacterium
ATCAAAACTTTTGTTTAATTTCATTGTTTTGGGGCGGCGATACGCCATCATGTGTAACTGCCCGATGATTATATCAAAGCAAAATTTTAAACAGGGCTACAACAATTCATTATTAAATGTTATAATTGAGAACTGGAGCAATTAGGATGAAAAATAAAATAATTATCGATAACTTTTCGGTGCTCGAACATATCGAGATCGATGTTAAGAATATTAACATACTGATCGGCCCGCAAGCGAGCGGGAAGAGTTTAATCGCTAAATTGGTTTACTTTTTTAGAACGATAGGCGCAAATATGTCGAATGCTATTTTGTCGGGTGGAGGGAAAAGAGAATTAAATAATGAAATCAGGGATGTTTTTAATTTAATTTTTCCCGATTATATTATGAAAGAGGCTCCCTTCCAGGTGGAATATTATTACCACGATAAAGAAAGTTTCATCAAACTCTCCAAAGAAAAATCTAAAAGTTACAAATCCATTAAGATCGAATATTCCAAAAATATATTAAACGAATTCGAGAAAATGAAGCGGCTTTATAAGACAAATAC
Organism: Candidatus Aminicenantota bacterium; assembly: GCA_023135565.1. Classification (GTDB taxonomy): domain Bacteria; phylum Acidobacteriota; class Aminicenantia; order UBA2199; family UBA2199; genus JAGLQA01. Next base: position 551 of record JAGLSW010001104.1, read on the forward strand.
TCAAAATAAAAATTCAACCATTCAAGACCAGATGTCTAATGTAAGCCGGTATGTTATGGATGGATTCCAGGAATTGATTAATGGTAGTAAACAGTCTTATTCAGTTTTTATCCCGGCAGGCCGATCTTTTTTTGCCAATATCGAAAAAAATATCTTTGCTTTAATCGGCCGGTCTTTTAATATAGACTATTCACTAACACGTTTTGGGGAATTCCTACAGAACCTGATAAGAGAGTCGTATCTTCGAGATAATCCCTCGAATTACTTAGATAGGGTTATTTATAAAATGTGCGTTGAGTTATTGAGAGGAGAATACGTTTATGACAGTCAAAAGCAGTTGGAATACCTGCGCACGAAAGAAAATAAAATCATTTCACTGCGGGATTCATCATCGGGGCAGCAGGAAGTAGCCCCCCTGGTAATATCGTTAATGGTGTTGGCTAAATATTTCAAGAACTCTTTTTTTATGTTCGTCGAAGAACCGGAGACCCATCTTTTCCCGGCATCACAGCGAACAATCGTGGAAATATTTGCCGCTATATATAACCTGTTCAAAAAAAACACCGGCTATTTTATTACCACTCACAGTCCCTATATCCTGACCGCCTTTAACAACCTGCTCCAGGCCGAAAACACCTATCGAACAATAATGGAGAAGTTCACTGCGAATAAGATAGACGCCGAAAAAAAAGATGAACAACTTAAAGCTCTCGATAAAATCGTATCCGCCAACAAACGGATTTCATTTGATGACGTTTCTGTTCATCTTGTTAAAAACGGGAAAGCTAAAAATATCGCTAACCGGGAAAATAGATTAATCGACGCCAATGATATCGACGAAGAATCGAATCGTATGGCGAGTATCTTCGACAGTTTATTGGATATTTCTTTTGGGGAGTCTTGATGTATTTTTTCGGTAAATGTGGCAGACAGTCAAAAGACCCGAAAATAGTCGTATCTGAAAAAAAGAGTAAGTTTACCGCCGTCAATAAAAACAAACGAACCGTTCTTAAAGTAGAAGTAGACGATTGTTTAAAGATTTCGGGAAAACGATGCGACTGGCTGTTGATCGTAGTTGACAATGCGGAAGCTCATTTTATCGAGTTAAAGGGAGGAAAGGTAAGACACGCCCTGGAACAATTAGAAAATACGATCAAAATAATTGCCGTTCCCGGTAATGGATATATCGAAAAAGAATTTACCGGGAAGTTTGCCTATGCCATCTTGAGTCACTGCCCGATCTCCGGTACGGAAATCCAGAATCGAAAGAAGCAATTCAGAAGAGATCTGGACACGAAGCTGGTGATTAAAAACCGGGAATGCTCGATCCCATTATAACAGCCTACTATGAAATTACTTTGCCT
>JAGLSW010001105.1 GCA_023135565.1 Candidatus Aminicenantota bacterium
ACCCCCCAAAAAACTTTTGTTTAAACCTGTTTCCCGGGGGTGGGAGACCGCGTCGTCAACGTCAAGCAAAAGTTCTTTGACTTTCGTTTCGGCTTCTGTTTCGCAAACCACGACGCATTCATAGGCTTTGCCGGTTAACTCCACTTCCCAATTATCTAAGCGGGTGAAAAGAATCATGCCGCCGCCTATGGATTTGGCCTCAGCGGAAAGCTTTTCGCCGCTGGGCGAAACAGCGTCGATCTGCACCGAGTTGGGATGGTCCGCGTTGGGCAGGGGGGCGACCCGGAACTGTATCTCCAGGCCCTGCTGCGCGGCGATTTCTAAGGCTTTGAAAAATCTTTCGTCCGTTAATTTCCAGCCCATTATCCCGGCGGCAAAAGCCAGGTCAACTCCCTGCTGGCGGTACACCCGCCCGTAAGAACCATTGGGATCGAAAGTAAACGTGATGCCTGATATGTGGTTTTCCATTAACGAGCGCACCATAGTGCCGATATGATAAGACCCGGCAGTATGCGAACTGGAAGGGCCGCGCATCACCGGCCCTAACACATCGTTAAATATCGAAATAAATTTCATTAGACTCCTTATTCGCAGCAAAGAGTAGGATGCCTGGCAGCTTGCTTACTCCTCAGAGAAAACAGCCTTTATAATGGTCGTAATTTCATTTTTAAGCTCAGGAATTTTATTCCGGACCACATCCCATATTATATCTTCATCAATGCCAAAATAATCGTGGATAACAATATCCCACTCTCGTTTAGACATGCACTGCTTCCATAAAAACTCTCGGTTGAATCTCAGCCCTGATCGCTTCTTTGGTTACCAGGTCTACCTTTTTATTTAGAAGTTCTTCAAGAAAAAACTTAAGGTCCATGTAATTATCGAAGGTCTTGAATTCCTTTTTTAATTCTACGAAAATGTCAACATCGCTTGTTGGTTCCTGTTCTTCTATGGCATAAGAGCCGAAAACAGCCACATCGACGGCTCCGAATTTTTCAAAAAGGGGTTTTTTCCTGCTGCTTAGGATAGCCAGCAGTTCATCCAATAAAAAGACATTTCCGGCTTTATTTTTCATTACCGGCCCCCTGGAACAAACCGGCTTTCTTAAAAAATAAAACGCTGCTTTTTTCCATGTATAAATCCTACCATAAAACAGGAAATTTCTCAACAACTAAAAAGATGTTTTCCTTTCCTGCGTCACGCGGTGATGGGTTTTTACCAGGATTTAAAGATCGAGAACAAGAGCCTGATCCGCGAATACTTAGAGAAAGAGTAAAATTCCGGGAGGTGCGGCGTGGGCAGCTTATAAGTTGCTTCGCAGCGGGTGAGCGCTTTTGCTTCTCAACCCCACTGCGTGGGGAGCCTATGAGCCGTTTCGCAGCGTGTGAGCGCTTTTGATTTTAAATCATAAGAAGTTTTGATCAAACTT
>JAGLSW010001106.1 GCA_023135565.1 Candidatus Aminicenantota bacterium
CTTTATATGAACCGGGAATCGAATGCTTGAATCACCCCGCGGAAGGATATAGGGACTGACAAAACCCCGAGGGGCGGTGCGCAAATGAATCTTACGAATAAAGTTATCCTTGTTTTAATCGGCTGTGCGGTTTTACTGTCGGCAGTGGTGTTGTTAGTAGTCTTTGCTTACCTCTCCTTTGTTCAGAGTCGCCAGGACCAAAAAACCGCTGCTGAAAAACAGGTAAACAATCTTTCCAAAAAGATAATCGACTACCAAACCGAACATCCCGGAATAACGAGCCTCAGCGGGAAGTGGAAGCCGGACATTATCTACCGTGTCTACAAGCAATCATCCGAAAAGGATAAGCAATGGGCTGCATACTATACTTTTGTCGAATTATGCATCGGCTGCTGCAATACGGTTCTCCATGCCTGGAACCGGAAACTTCTCGACAAAAATTCTTTTATAAATCAACATGAACCGTTCATTAAACAATTGTTTAGAAAACACCGCCTGATAATCGACGATATGGTAAGGAGAGAAAAATATATATCCAATTATATAAAAGATTTCAGGCAAAATAACGGGAATTTTGATATATCCCGGAACCGGCCAGGGCCTGGGAGAAACCAATGAATGAAAAAAATAAATTAGGCGATAGATTGAGAATGCTGCGAAAGATTAAAGAATTCAATCAGAAAGAACTGGCCGCAAACATGAGCGTGGCCCCGGGAACGGTTTCTAAATATGAAAGCGGTGAAAGGCGCCCGGATGTGAATTTTCTTAAAAAACTAAGAGCGCTGACAGGGAATAACCGGTTGGGCGGTGACGATTTTACGTCCTGGGGAGTTTTCAAACTCCCCGCCCACTTTTATCCCGGTTAGCTGAACCGATACAAAACATGTGCGATTTACACCCTTTACTTTTCGATTTAAGTTTAGTGCTTCTCTACCTTTCAGGCCGGGAAGTGGATAGCCTAAAAATCCCGGGTAAGAAAATTTTTAGATCACAGTCTAAATTTCCCAATGAAAACTTACATGCTCTTAGAGTACAGAAACTTATAAAAAATACCCGAAAAAATACCGTGTCGTTGACCGGGCCAGGTTTGAAAAAAGCAAGAGAGCTTTTTGGTATATATAAAAATTTCGACAACGAACATGTAAAAGCTATCGATATAAAACAGAGATTGAATGACTTATTTCTTCTTGTGATCTATCTTTCATCATTTCAAATCGAAAAGGATCAAAAACCGGGAGAATTTTCCCATATATCTTTTATAGGTTATCGCCTTGAAGCGATACATTATTTACAGAACCGCGGCCATATATATCAAAGGATATACATAGAGGTGTCATTAACGCCCGCAGGACTATCTAAAGCCCTTCAACTGTCGAAATATTACGGCTTTGAAAATATCAAGACCGGGGGAGAGATTTTTCCCGGTCAACCAGGTTAAATTTTTCCCGCTGCGGCGTTTTGCCGGTGGAATTTTTGGTTTTTTTACAACACACTTCGCCCTGCGCCGGTGAATTTTCCGGGAGTAAAATTTTGCTCCGGAACACTATAATATGGAAAACACGAGCTGCCGGGTGTAAAAAAAGGGGCCCCTGTCTTCATGCTGAGGTAGCGAGGAGATCGTCAGTGATACCTCATTAAAATGAACTTAACACAATTGGTATTGTGTTAAGTTCAGGCATACTCTGTCATTTTTGCTACTTTTAAGTCCACTATAAGTAACTATAGGACTTAAGTCATTAGCTTTTGACTCTTCAGGATTATCACATTTTTTTGAGACAATTCAGCTACTTCTTGTCCTTTATTTCTTCGAAGAGGTTAAATAATATCTTTTTGGGGGCCAAGTTGTAAAGCTTCAGTCGGAATTGGAAATTTCCTTAATAAGTGTTAGTATAATACCTTAAAAATTAGGAGGAAATTTCATGAGTAAGAGTCGTAGAAAATTTAGTTCAGAAGAAAAAGTTCGTCTTATCCGCCGTCATCTTTTGGATAAAGTGGCGTTATCAGATTTGTGTGATGAGTACAATCTTCATCCCACACAATTTTATCGTTGGCAGAAAGAATTTTTTGAGAAAGGATCGTTAGCCTTTGATCGGCAGCCAAACTCTAAAAATAATAAATACCAGCGTAGGATAGCTTCGCTTGAGGAGAAGGTTTCCCAAAAAGATGAAGTGATTGCCGAGATCATGCAAGCCCACGTATCCTTAAAAAAAAAACTTGGTCGCGATTAAGATCATGTTGGGTAGAACCTGATATGCGTGATGATGTGATTGATTTTGTTCGCTACTGGTCAAATCGGAGTGGTATTGGAGTTATGAAGCTTGTGGATTCGCTGGGTATCGGTCGCAGTAAGTATTACCGCTGGCGTGATCATTATGGCATGGCAAACGAACATAATAGTTGGA
>JAGLSW010001107.1 GCA_023135565.1 Candidatus Aminicenantota bacterium
TTAGAATCAAAAGCGCTCACTCGCTGCTCTCTGCCGCGAAGCGGCTTAACGCCCCCCCGTGCGCACGGGGCCGGTTCGGCTTTTGTTCTTCTATCTTTAGGCGCGGGGAGTGTGGTATAATCATCCTATGGAAAATAAAAAAATGACCCCCATGCTGAAGCAGTATTTCGAAATCAAAAAAGAATACCCGGATACGATCCTTTTTTTCCGGATGGGCGATTTCTACGAGATGTTTTTCGACGATGCTAAAACCGCCGCCCCGGTGATGGAAGTGGTGCTCACTTCCCGGGATAAAAATAAAGAAAATGGCGTGCCTATGTGCGGCATCCCCTACCACGCCAAAGATAACTACGCGGCTAAGTTACTAAAACGGGGCTTCAAAGTGGCTATCTGCGAACAGGTGGAAGACCCGGGCCTGGCAAAAGGCCTCGTCAAAAGAGACGTCACCCACATCCTCACCCCGGCAACCGCTTTGGAAATCGAAACCGGCAGCACGGAACTCAACAATTTCGTGGCTTCGATTTTTAAAACCGGCGGCAAAATTTCGCTGGCAGTTATCGACCTGTCGGTTTCCGATTTCGAGGTGCGCAGTTTTGAAACCGGCAGCTTCGATTCTTTTATCAACGAACTGTATCGCAAAGCCCCGCGGGAGATCGTCATCCCCGAAGAGTTCCAGGAAGAATTAGAGCAGATAACCAAAAAAATCCCGGAGATGAGCGATTTCTTAGTGAGTACCTTCCCCGAATATGAATATAACTATTTCGAATGCGAGGATATTTTAAAGAGACAACTGAAATTAAAAAATATCGAAGGCTTAGGTCTAAAAAACGCAGACGCGGCTGTCATTGCCTCCGGCGTCCTGCTAAAATATCTCAAGTCCATCAGGAAAACGGCGCTGAACAATGTCTCTTCTTTGAGATTTATCCCGGATGAGAATTATTTAATTTTAGATTCCGTCTCTTTCAAAAATTTAGAAATTCTCAAGAACCTGCAAACCGGGACGGGCAGAGGGAGTCTTTTCGAAGCGGTGGATTTTACCATTACCCCTATGGGCAAAAGGTTATTGAGAAAATGGCTCTCCTACCCGCTGCTGGATATTAAAGAGATAGAAAGAAGACATGACGGCGTGGAGGAGTTTTCCCAGAACCTGATAATGCGCACCGAAGTGCGTAAAATATTAAAATATTTCAGCGATCTGGCCAAGCTTAATTCCAGGGTCTCATTGGACATCGCACTGCCGCCGCACCTGCTGCTGCTGAAAAATACCCTGCAGCGCATACCGCAAATCAAAAAAGAGATCGACGGCTCCGCGGCAAAGATTATCAAAGCGGCGTATAAAGATCTCGATCCGCTGACTATGGTGGTGGATTTGGTCGAAAAAGCCATCGCCGACGATCCGGCCAACAGCATCAACGAGGGTAATTTTATCAAAACCGGTTACAACGAAGAGTTGGACGAGCTACGCGGCATTAGCCGGAACGCCAAAGAGATCATCTCCGCCATGGAAAAGAAAGAGCGAGAGAATACCAAAATCCCTTCTTTAAAAATAAAATATAACAGGGTGTTCGGATATTTTATCGACGTTACCAAAACTCACTTAAAGCTGGTGCCGCCGGAATATATCCGCAAGCAGACGCTGGTCAATTCCGAAAGGTTCATCACCGGGGAGTTGAAAGAACTGGAAGACAAAATCCTGAGAGCAGAAGAAAAAATCAACTATATCGAAAAAGAACTCTACCGGGAAGTGATCCGCAGCATCCTGCAATTTTCCGAACAGTTGAATCGCAATGCCGACCTTGTCGCGCTCTTAGACACCCTGGCCGCCGGGGGCGAACTGGCCCAGGGGCGCAATTACGTCCGGCCCAGGATGTCCGGCAATAAAGAGATCAACATCAAACAGAGCCGCCACCCGGTGGTAGAGATGAATGCGGAGAAAGGTTTTATCCCCAACGACACCTACCTGACTCCCAAAACCGACCAGGTGCTGCTTATTACAGGACCCAACATGGGCGGTAAATCTACCTACTTGAGGCAGAATGCCTTAGTGATTATCCTGGCCCAGGCCGGTTATTTCGTACCCGCGGAGAAAGCTTCCATCGGCATATGCGACCGGGTTTTTACCCGCATCGGCGCATCGGATGCGTTGTTAGAGGGCAAATCTACTTTCTTAGTGGAAATGATCGAAACTTCGATTATTTTGAACAATGCCACCAGCCGGTCGTTGATCTTGTTGGATGAGATCGGCCGCGGCACTTCGACTTTTGACGGGCTGTCAATTGCCTGGGCGGTGATCGAGTACCTGCACTCCTTAAAAGAGAAACCCAAAACGCTTTTTGCTACTCATTATCATGAGTTGACCGAGCTTTCCGAGATTTTGACCGGGGTAAAGAATTATCATATTTCGGTCAGGGAGTGGCAGGACAACGTGGTTTTTTTGCACAAGATCGTGCCCGGAGCTACGGACCAGAGTTTCGGTATTCATGTGGCCAAGATTGCCGGGGTGCCGCTGCCGGTGATAGAGCGGGCCAAAGATATTTTGTTGAACTTAGAGAAAAAAGAGCTAAACCGGTTAGTGAAAGAACGCATTACCGGCAAGATCGACGTGATGCCCCAACCGGTGCAGCAGAATCTTTTCGCTGAGGATGCCGAGCTAAAAGTCTGGGATGAGATTCGCGAACGTTTAAAAGAGATCGAGATAGATAAGCTAACGCCTTTAGAGGCTATGAATATTTTGCACTATTTGAAACATAAAAGTGAGAAATTAAAATGAATGTAAAAAACACATTCGCCTCCGGCGGTGAGGGGGGCTTTTTTGAAAAATTGCCCCCCTCAACCCCCCAAAAAACTTTTAATAAGCAAACGTTTGTGCCCTTTGCTAAACGTTCGAGAATTGGCCCAAACGTTGGGCTCATCAAAAGTTTTTGTCCAACTTTTTTCAAAAAGTTGGCCGCCGGAGGCATCTTTTTCTTTTTCTTTTTTTGCTGCTTGACAGTTAGTGCAAAGACTATCGACAGCATACCTCTGCCGGGAGGTTACACGCGGCTCGATTATCCTGCCGGTTCTTTCAGCGACTGGGTGCAGGCCCTGCCTCTAAAAAATAACAAAGAAATCCTGCGTCATGACGGCGGCACAGTTGGGTTCGATTTCTATGATACTATTGCCGTGGTGGATATGCCGCTGCTTTTTAGCGGCGATTTAGAACAATGCGCCGATTATTGTATGCGTTTTTGGGCCGAGTACCACAAAGCGAAAAACCTGCTGCCTAACCTTTATCTTTTCGATTACAACGGCAGTAGGAAGCCTTTTTCGGCCAGTAATAAATCTTTCAAAAACTTCCTGAAATGGGCCTTTGCTTTTTCCAACTCTCACTCTCTAAAAAAAGGCTGTAAAACAATTAAAGAAGCCGAGCTGCGCCCAGGGGACATGATCGTGCAGAATGAACGGGGCGGCATCGGCCACGTTTCCATGATAATGGACATTTGCGAAACAAAAACAGGACAGCGGCTCTATCTTATCGGCTACAGCTTTATGCCCGCCCAAGAATTCCACATCGAAAAAGCGGCGGAAAAATACGGCAGCAGCGGCTGGTTTACTCTCGCCGGGTACGTCTCTTATCTCTCTGATTTTCTCGACTTAGGTAAACCCGTGCTGAGGCGGTTCTCCGGCCCTATAGACGAGTGTTTGGATTTTTCCGAAGCAGTCCGGGATCAAACCATTGCTAAAGAAAAAGCCAGAGCCATGTTACCCGGCCTATATAAAAAAATCAAAGTCTATGCCGCTCAATTTCCTTTTAAGAAAATAAACAAACCCGCGCAGCCAACCGAAAAAAAAGAACCCTGGGTTTTCCCGGTGCAGGGGTATTCGATCAAAGATGCCGGGAAAGGGGGCTTTAAGCCCGGTATTTATTATGGTTCTTCACCTATCAAAGGTTATAATTTTTTCGACGGCAATAAGCACGGCGGCCATCCCGCCTACGATATTTTTATCCGGGATAAGGATAGGGATTGTTTAGACGATAACACCAAAAAACCGGTCAACCTGCTGGCCCCGGTGGATTTGCTGGTCCTGGTTACTTATACCGGTTGGAAGAAAGATTCTCACCTGCGCGGCGGAAACTACGTCTGGGCGCTGGATCCCCGCACCGACTTGCTCTATTATTTCGCCCACTTAGATAAAATGTTTGTTCGCGGCGGTGATTTTTGCAAAGCCGGCGCTAAATTGGGAACATTGGGCAGGAGCGGCAAAAATGCGTTTCCTGCCCGTTCCCCGACTCATCTACATCTGATGGTACTTTATATTAAAAAACAAAAACTCATTCCTTATGATTTTTGGAAGCACATTGCCTCCGGCGGCCCTGCCGGGGGCCAAACTTTTAATTATTTAAAAGCGAGAAGCGCTCACCCGCTGCTCCCTGCCGCGAAGCGGCTTATAGGCTCCCCGCGC
>JAGLSW010001108.1 GCA_023135565.1 Candidatus Aminicenantota bacterium
GGCCTCCGGCAGGGCCGCCGGAGGCTAAGAGGTTGGGTGCGCCGCCCCCCCGCCGGAGGCAGAGTAATTTTATAGCAGCTTAATCTTGAAAAAAGATTTTTTTTTATTTAAAATCATTACCTGAACTATTACGAACTATAGTTTAGAGGAGGTATAATTTTATGAGTAAAAAGAAATCTTTAAAAGGAAAATGGAAGTGGTTATTTCCTTTCAAAAAAATTTGAATTAAGGAGGCAGCATGAAAAACAAAAAACAATTTTCATTTTTAATTATGTTAGTATTCCTATGTACGCTGATGTTCTCTTTGGACGATAGAGAACAGGCCCAGGCTAAGGAATTTCTTAAAAATGGGGATGAGCTTTATAATGCCGGGAAATATACTGAAGCTATCGTGGAATACGACAAAGCCATCGCCTCAGACCCTGCATATGAAGATGCGTACCAGAATAGGGGATTGGCGAAGTATGTTCTAAAAAACTTAGATGCGGCAATAGTGGATTTCAACCAGGTAATCCAATTAAACTCCGAAAATGTCGATGCCTATTACAACCGGGGGCTGTGTAAATACTATCAAAGAAATTATCCCGGGGCGATTTCGGATTTCGATAAAACCATTGCCAAAAGCGCCAAAGACGCGGAAGCTTATTATATGAGAGGGATGGCCAAAACTTATGTAGAGGATATAGAGATCGGCAGCGCCTGCGAGGATTTTGAAAGAGCGAAAGCTTTAGGGCATGGGGCAGCGGAAAATATGATAAAAAGATACTGCACACCCGAAGAATAGGGGGGGACGGCGCACCCACCCTCTTAGCCGCTTCGCGGCAGGAACCGAGGCGATAGTAGAAACTACTTAAAACCTTTTGTGTTTTCAATCCGTATACTTTTTTAAACCCTATACATCAAATTAAGGAGTCTTTAATGAACAAAAAAAGTGCGTTGTTGTGTATCGTATTAATTGTGTCGCTGCTCCTGCCTGTAGGCGCGGACAGTAAAAACAAAAAAGAAATACCCGATTACTCCATGACCGCAAGGAAAGATGTGCCGGTAGAATATACCTGGAAAATCGAAGATATCTTTCCCACCGCGGACGAATGGAAAAAAGAGAAAGAGCGGATTATTAAAAAGATCGGTGAGGTCGAAAACGTTGGCAAAGACTGGACCGCTTCACCGCAAAAGATGCTGGATTTCTTGCAGTACTTAGACGATATCCAAAAAACCGCCGAGAAATTATATTCTTATGCCGGTCACCAGGCCAACGCCGATATGGGCAGCCCGGTCTTCCAACAAATGAAGGGCGAACTGCAGGTGATTTTTGTGCAAATGAGGTCTAAACTGGCTTTTATGAACGACGATATCCTGGAATTAGGAGAAGAAAAATTCAAAGCCTACCTCGAAGTGAAACCGGGACTGGAACCTTATGCTTTCGGCATGGAACAAACCTTCAGGGAAAAAGAGCATATTTTATCCACCGAAAAACAAGAGATCAATTCTTTAACAGGATTATTTTCCGGAGCCGCGGCCAGGGCAGCCAGGATGCTCAACGATGTAGAAATTCCCGCTCCTGAGCTAACCTTATCCGACGGGAATAAGATCGTACTGCACCGGGCCAACTTTATCAAATACAGGGATTCTAAGAACGCGCCGGACCGCACCCTGGTCATGCACACCTACTGGAAGAACCACAAAAAATTTGAAAATACCCTGGCTATACTCTTAGACGCCGGTATAAAAAAAGACCTTTTTAATGCCCGGGTTCATAAGTATAAAGACTGCCTCGACGCCCGGCTGTTCGGCGATAATATCGATCCCGCGGTTTTTCACAACCTGATTAAATCAGTGAAGGCGAATTTGGCTCCCCTGCACCGCTACTTAGATTTGAAAAAAGAACTGTTAGGTTTCGATAAACATATTTATGAAGACATCTATGCCTCTGCCGTGAAAGCAGTGGATAAAAAATATACCTGGGATGAGGCCGAAGCCATCATTTTGAAAATGATGAAACCTTTAGGAAAAGAGTACCGGCAGGGCCTGGAAAGGGCTTTTAAAAACCGCTGGATAGACCGCTATAATAACAAAGGCAAGCAGACCGGCGCATATTCCGGTGGTCTTTACGGCGTACATCCTTATATCAAAATGAATTATAACGGCAGCTATGCCACTCTTTCCACCCTGGCCCACGAATTGGGACATGCCATGCACTCGTATTTTTCCGCTAAAACCCAGCATTTTGCCGAAGTTGAATACCCCACATTCCTGGCTGAGATCGCCTCTACTTTTAATGAAAACATATTGATGGATTATTTGTTAAAAAACGAAAAAGATGATCTTTTCAAACTGTTTATTATCGACGGTTTTCTCAATCGTTTCCGCGGCACGGTTTACCGGCAGACCTTATTTGCCGAGTTTGAACTGGCCATGCACCGCCGGGTGGAAGCGGGAAAAGCTCTCACTGCCAAATGGCTTAATAAGAAGTATCTCGAATTGACCCGCTTTTATTACGGCCATGACAAAGGCATCGTCGAAGTAGGGGATTTCATACAGAATGAATGGGCCGCTGTGCCTCATTTTTTCTTAAACTATTATGTCTACACCTACAGCACGGGGATGATTGCTTCGCAGGCCCTGACTGAAATGGTGCTGAAAGGAGGCAAAGCGGAACGGGCAAAGTATCTTGCTTTCTTATCCGCCGGAGGCAGTCGTTATCCTTTAGACACCTTAAAATTGGCCGGCGTAGACATGACTACAACAGCCCCGTCTGACGCTGCTTTCAAGCGATTTGACCGCATGGTTTCGCACATGGAGAAGATAGTCGGGAAACTAAAAAAACAGGGAAAACTATAGAGGGGGAATAACACCCCCCGATTCCTCGTTCCGCGGAACCAGCTCCCGGCAAGATTCAAGAGGGGAATGTGCTCGTAGAACTCTCAGGGAGCTATCGAGTATTCTCCTCCCCGGGAGGCCCCGCGGCAGCAGCCCTCGCAAAGCATTTCAAAGAATTGTAGTCGTAAGGCTCGATAGAAGTTTTTGCGGGGGTCCCCAGGGGGCAGTTTTTTCAACCCCGCGGCACGGTCAGTTGAAAAGGGCGGCTGGAAGTTGATTTTGGCCGCCTCAGAAAAAAAAAGTTGGGAATTAGTTGAAATTTTGTTAATTTTCGTATATTATTATATTAAAGGAAAAAAAATAAGATGCAAAAAATTGGATACAGCCTTGATAAAATTATCGAAAACAGCAGCGATTTAAAGCAGGTGCTAAAGGACGACCTGCGCAGCGGCGACCTGATAGTCGCTGCTACCCGGAATTCCGTATACTACATCAAGGTTATCGATAACGGTAACTATCGCGTCTCCGGAGGCTGGTTCGAAAAAAGATGCCTTTCCCCGATGATACTGACGATCCCTGGCTGTACCTGGGGAGGCAAAATTATCAAAAAAGACATCGTGGCGGCTTGCGGCATGTGTATCGAGTTCGGCAACCGTATCGTCACCACCCCCATCCAAAAAGTATATAAGCTCCCCCTCGAAGTCCAGAATTAACCCTAATTAACTTCCAGGATTATTGAAAAATAATCACATATCTATTAAAAAAAATTGGCGTCCATTGTTTTTTGCTTGACAAATAATTTTTTATTTTTTATAATGTTTTGTGGATTTAAAATGAATCACTATGAAATATATTTTCGGTAAGGGGGTAAAAATGTATAAAAGTGATGAATTTAACAAAAAAGAGCATATTTTAAAGATTTTAAAAGGTTTTCCGAAGAGTTTTACGGCAGATTTGTTGGAAAAGTTACCTGACAGCGGTTTTAAGAGAGGAGATGACTCCCCGGACATTTTTTTAAAAGAAAAATTGAATGAGCCGGAATTTGCCGCTAATTTTATGAAATTGTTCGATGACTATGCCAAAGACGAGTTTATCAAGGAACTTTTACAAGATAATCCCAAATACCTGATGAACCTATTGCAATTACCCGGAAAGGACACTGAGGTAGACCCAAATAATGTAAAGATAACGATACAGGAAAAATTGAACCGGGAGGATGGAGGTGAGGCGTTTATAAGTAGTTTTGAAAATGCTGCCGGGAATGGCAGGATGCATATCTTTTTTTACAAAATAGTCGGTACTGAACAACTTAAAGAGCTGGAAAAAACAATTGAAAAACTTGAAAAACTGCAATCAGAAATTGAAGAATTTAAAAACCTGCAATCAAAAATCAAGGATCTTAGAAATCGGAAAGCCAAAATAAAGAGCCTTAAATATCTGCGATCAAATATCGAGAAACTAAAAAAACAGATAGCAAAGATTGAGAATCGTAAAGATCATAAATCAAAAAATGAAAAAAGTAAAAACCTGGAAGCAAAGATTAAGAAACTCGAGCATCTTAAATCACAAATAGAGAACCTTAAAGACCTGCAGTCAAAGATCGATGAGCTTGAAGATCAGCAATCAAAAATAAAGAACCTTAAATATTTGCAATCGATGATCGAGAAACTTGATGATCTAAAATTACAAATAAAGAACCTTAAAGCACTGCAATCAAAGATCGATGCACATGGAGACCTGCAATCGAATATTGATAAACTCCTCAAGGGAATACCCAATGTCTTTTTATGGTGGGCTGCGCAGCCGGTGCTTGTATCTGTCGAACGCCGGAAAAACAATGGCCGGAACGAGGTGTGGTTTAAGTGGGTGGAATCACGTTTATGGAATGAGAGAAGAACCGACCTGACAGTTAGTCCAACGCCCTTTTTTGCACGCAGAATGGAACGGTCGGTGAGTTATTTCATCGTCGATCCGGATAACCGGACAGCCCAATTACGTATCCAACAAATAAGACCCAACGCATTAAAATCACTGAAGAACGAATACAAACAATTCATGACTGAAATAGATAAACTTCTCGGTTTTTTTCATTTCAGTAGAATACCCATGGAAGCCGTGGTAAAAGAATTTTTATCCCATGAGAATATCGAACCCTTGACATGGGAGATGCAGCTTCCAGATGGCGCGTATTTTAGCGCGAAAGGCAAACCTGAGTTATTTTTCAGTATTTTTAGAAACATACTTATATTAAGAAAAATAGGAATGGGTGTGATTAACAGGATAATATTTTTCGGCCGTAAACTATCTTGCGAATTCCATTCAGCAGAGTTGGACTGGAGCATCCCGGAGGTAAGAATAAAAGTAGATGGCGAGAAGGATGTGCTGACAATTTTGAACGAGTGTGAGCTTCAACAAATGAAAACCATTTTAGATACCGTTTTAAAGTTAGACAAAAATGAAGTGACAGGAAATATTTTGAATACGTTCCTGGATGGTTTAATCCCCTTTGAAGGATTTTTATTTGAGAGAATTGTGCTCAGTTTCGACTACCATTTCACCCGGTTAAAAGATTCGGAAATAAGGATGGGACATATCGAGGACAGTGAGTGGCTCCAAAAAGAAATAGTGGAAAATGCTGTGATTCGGCTTTCCCGGGAGTACCCGGAAAATTTTGTTTCTAAAGGCAAAGGGCGAAATCGTGTCTTAAAAAAAATTGAAAAAAAGAAAAAAGGAAAAGTAGTTTGAAAGCCGGATTTTTTTCACTTTTTGCCTATCATTTTTCACTCAAATCAACGGCAATTTGACTTTCTTTTTCTTTTCCGGTACCATTTTCACATGAAAAAAAAATGGCTATTTAGTATACGGAGGTTTTTATCATGGGACATCAAAAACCAATAGAAAGTAAAAGCAATTTCCCTGTTTATGTCAAAAGAAAACGCGCCTGGTTTTTTGCGGCTCTCTTAATATTCATCTGGCTATCGGCTGCACTGGGGGCGCAGACTCTAATATGGAGTGGAAACATACCGGGAAACGGGAACCGGATCGGGCCTATAAATTTGACTAATGGGGGTAGATATTACGTAGAAGTCCAGGGTTACATTTACTTCGGCAAATGGCGGCAAAATGGCCGGGACCTTCTCAATGACTCCTGCTTCGAGTTCAACGCCCGTTCCCAACCGGTGCCTATGACAATCCTGCAGAACAACCTGGGCATAATCTACTGCTCCAGCTACAACCCGGCGCATATTTACCGTTCGGCGCCTTTCCTGTCAAAGGGGCAGCCCCTTTTCTTCCAGGTATATGATACCGATTATCGAGATAACCGGGGCAATATCGCGGTCAGGGTTTTCCTGGTTCAAGGGGGTAGTACCGGAAGTGGGCAGTCCCGGAGTATTAAACTTTTCAATGCCGTACCCAGGCAGAATTCATCGAAATTTAAGGCCAACCGGTTTCCTGAGGTTCGTGTAAATACGAATCAATGGGACCGGACTCCCTACCATATCAATAAATCGACCCGGTTCAATCTCCGGGTGCCGCCGGGAGGCCGGGTTTACCTGTCTTCAAAATCCGACCAATGGACTAACATTTACATTGATAACTTCCTCCTTTTCATCGTCAGTTCCGGTCAAGGACAAACTGTTTTTTCTGTGGGTCACGTCGATCCTCTCACTTATAAGGGCAGCCCTGTTACCCGAACTTTGCCTATATCTCTAAACCCCAAACCGGAAATCACAAAGTACATCCCGCAGGGTTTACAGGTAACAGTAACTGTTTACGCCCTGGATTACGGAGCAGTAGGCGGCATGAGTGAGGTATATCTCCTGGTTCGCTAATTTTCTACCACGTACTTGCCGTTGGGTAATTTTTCGGCTGTCCCGGTACAGGGGGATTGAAAAAAAATAAGTTTGTTTACCCGGTTGACAAAGTCTTTTTTTAGGATTATATTATAGCCGGAGCACAAGAATGAGAAAAACATATTTTGACAGGATCGTGGTTGATCCCGAGATAATGATAGGGAAACCGGTATTTAAAGGGACGAGGATCCCGATTTACATTATTCTCGATTTGGTCGGGGATGGTGTTAAAGGAGAAAAGATTACGGAAATTTATCCCAATTTAACCGGGGCGGATATAAATGCAGCTATAAAATTTGCTTCTCTTATGATGGAAAGACAGGTCCTTTATGAAACAGCTTGAGTATTTATTCGATGAAAACATCTCACCTATAGTTATAGTTATAGATTATTTCAGGAAAAAGGGCTTCACATGTGAAGCGGTAAAAGAGATAATGGAAGGCGAAATAGATGTCAGGATAGGTGAGTACGCATACATGAATAACAAGATTATCGTTACCCTGGACAAAGATTTTGGTCTTATTTACTCGAATATAGGAGTACCGGTTATACTGTTGAGGTTAAAGAATGCGCTGCCGGAGCGTATAATATTCTTCCTGGAGAACTTTTTTGACAAAAATGCAGGGTTTGATGAAAAAGAATTGCCCAAAATATTTGTTATAACTGAGAAAAAGGTACGTTCCAGGTAGCAAACCGGAGTATAGCGTAACGCAGCGATTTTCTCACTATCTCTTCCGGGAAATTATCCCGCGTTACCATTAACGTAGAATATTGGGAGAGAACGAACTGCGGCATGGGAATCGTCTATAAAGCTAAAGATACGCAACTTAAACGCACGGTTGCCCTGAAATTCCTGCCGCCTGGGATTTCAAAAACTGCTGAAAAAATATCGCAAGATTTAGAAGAAAAATAAGGATTATCAGTTTTCACTCGTACCTTCAACATTGACAACGTTGTCTTCCAGGCGGCGATCCAACATCTTGTTAAAAGGATCGATTCCCGCTTGCACCGGCTCACTGTCAACCACTATAGTAAAACTCTTCTCAGCATTGTCGATCTTGTGCTTTTTTAAATAAAGAGCGTCGCCATCTTTATCCAGGACACCGATATCGAGCCAATCGTCGATAGGGATCTCCGTTTCTTTACCTAATTCGTCGGCGCGCAGTTTTTTGGCCTGTACGGTCACCGTCACCTCGTATTTGCCGTTTTCTAATTTTTTGTATGCCGCGTCGAGGGCTTTGAATTCATAAAGGGTAATGGTTTCGAACATGTCGGTAATAATATACTTAAGATGATCCGGCGTGGCTTCGCGCAGGTACTCTAAGAACTCTATGGAATTTGGATAAGGCGGTTCCGTATAAGCGGTGTCTTTTATAAAACGGGCCAGGGCGGCATTAACCCGGTCCGCACCGATATAATCCTGCAGCGCATTCATAATAATAATACCTTTATTATAGTGCAGGTAACCCTGGTTCTCGATCAGCATCAAAGGCACCTCTTTTTTCCGCTCCCTGGCCCGGCCGCGGAAATAACGGTCCATATCATAACGCAGCGATTTTCTCACTATCTTTTCCGGGAAGTTTTCCCGCGCTACCATTAAAGTAGAATATTGGGCCAGCACTTCCGACAACAGCGTAGCGCCCTGCACATTGCCGCCGATCACCTGGTGCGCCCACCACTGGTGAGCCACCTCATGGGCGGTTACTTCAAAGGGATAATCCACATCCCCTTCCTCTATCCGGGCGACGAACCCGATCTGTTCGGAGTAGGGGATGGTGGTGGGAAAAGATTGGGCGAAAGAGGCATAACGGGGAAATTCTATAATCCGCACCAACGAATGTTGATAGGGGCTGAAATGTGTCGTGTAATAGGCCAGGGATTTTTTTATGGCCTCGATCATGCGCTGCACATTGTAGTCGTGTCCTTCATGATAATAAATCTCTATGTCTACGTCTTTCCATTTGTCCCGCTGCACCTGGTAACGGGCCGAAATAAATGAAAAAAAGTTGAGGATTTTTTTATCCATTTTGTAATGGAAAAAGCGCCGCTCTCCTTCTACCCACTCTTTAAAAAGGTAACCGGGAGCCAGGGCCACCTGGTCTTTAACCGTGCTGACCACGGTCTCGAAAGTAACCCAGTCGGAATCATGGCTGATATAAGTGTTGCCGCGGGCCTTTAGATCATCCACCGGCGCCATGCGCGGTTTCGGTTTCAAATCGTGGTTCTTGCGGTCGTCGTCGTCGCTGAGTTCCCTTTCGGGGTTATAACCGATAGAGGGGCAAAAATCATAACTGTGGAGAAAAGTACCGTTGTAAACCACTCTTGTTCTCCTGCCGCTGTTCATGAAACCCCGGGGCCGGTAACTGACGTCGAAATCGAGCTTGATGGTCTCGTCCGGGTTTAAGGGCTGCTTTAAAGTATAAATGTAATAACCCATATCCTTATCCGCTGCGGTTACGGACGCCGGTAAATCGAAGGCCATTTTATTTATGGTTAAACGCCGGGAAATTCCCACATGGATGGCGGGAATAGGCGTCGTAGTTTTATTCTTCAACACATAGCTGCCGCGCATGTCTACTCCGCGCTGCATAGGAAAAATATCCACATCTACCCGCACATCGGTAATGCGGGGCTGGGGGAGATTTTCGTACTGTTTATATTTTTTCTCGTAGGAGACCACCCGTTCCTGCTCTTCCCAGCGGCTTTCGAAATCATTCAAGACATTGGTATTGTAAAAAATAATACTGCCCATGGTAAGGAAAAGGATAAGCCCTGCTGCGGCAAATAACTGCGCTCCCCGGGTGAAACGTTTTTTCGCCTTCTTCAGTCTCACTTTAAAAGACGTATCGGTGCCGCGAACCCGGAACAGGTAGGCGATCAGGACCAGCATAAGAGCGAATCCCGCCCAGTAGAGTTTAAATAGAAAATAGGGGCCTAAGAAATGACCGTAACCATTCATGTCGGAGTACATGTACCCGGTGCTTTCGGGAAAAAGAAAGAGTTTATGCTCGATGCCCATATTCGGCAAAAAGTCGATGACAATATAGTAAACCACCATCACGAAATGCCCTAAGTATTTGTTGTTCACCAGCACCTGGACGAATATAGCCAGCGCCGCGAACAACAGGTAATCCAACAGGCGAATGCCGAATAGTTCTTTGAGATAGAGGCCGATTTCGAAATTATAATAGCCTTTGAGGGCCTGCATCATAACGCCGCAGGCCAGGATGACGATGTTCAACAAAGCCAGCACTAACATCAAGGCTCCTAATTTGGAGAAAAACTGCGCCCAGTTGGGAACCGGCATGGCATCATTAATCTGGGCGAATTTTTTATCCCGCTCCTTCCACACCAACTCACCCGAATAAAAAGTGAGAATAATTATGATGAACAGCATAAAAGTACCGCTGCTGATTTCCAGAACCCGGTAGGTGAGCGGGTATATAGAAGTGCCGGAGAAGGTGCCTAAGTTCTGCATGCCAACGATAAAAACGAACATCACCCCGAAAAGGACAATTACCGAAAAATAGATGCTTTTCACCACACTGAGAAATTCATTTTTAAAAAGGGTGAAAAATTGCTGCCGGTGCAAAGCGGCGGAGAAAGTCCTTTGCAGCGCAGGCATGACCGGCACGCCCGCAGGTTCGCGGCTCTCTTTTAGGGTGTCGCTATCTGTATCCACGGCGATTTTGGCTGCCCTTTTTTTTTCGGGCAGCAGGTAGGAGAGTTTGAATTTGCGGGTGCCTAACCACATGACAAGCAGGCCGATGCCTAACCAGAGCAGCCGGTTCAGCAGGAAATTGCCGCTCAAAGGGATCAATAATGTATTTTTTTCAGCGGGCGTCCAGTAGTCCACTATGGTTTGCACCGGGATATTGCCGAAAGGATCGATGAGCGCGGCAATCAATTTGTTTTTTATATCGCCTACAAGGTTAGCCGCCAGCAGGAACCCCATAAGCATACCCACCGCGGTTACATAGACCGGCAGGCGTTTCCTGACCCGCAGCGCCAGCGCATAAAATATGCCGCCGGCAAAAATAATGTTGGGAATCACGCCCACTAAGAAAGGCTGCACGTAAACCGATAAACGGAAAGCGGTGAATTTTTCGGCCATCACAAAGGGCATCCAGGAGGCCATCAAAGCGCCCACGGCAGTGCCGGAAAAAACGAATAGCAGGGCGACCAGGGTACCGGCGAAACGCCCGCAGATATAAGCGTACTTTTTGATAGGATAAGAAAAATAGAGAGTATAGGTTCTATCTTCGAAATCCCGGTAAGCGGCATTGCCCATCATACCGGCGGTGATGATGATGCCGAAATGGCTCATCACGTTGATCAGCGAATAAATTACGAATGGGGCATTAGCAAACACATTGCCCTGACCGCCGCTGCCCACAGAGGCGCTGAAGGATTTGAAAACTCCGCCCATGGAAAGCATGATTATAAAAGAAAAAGAGAAAAATATCGCGAAATAGATATAGGTGGATATTTTTTTCATACGGCCGCGTAACTCGAATTTAAATATTTCGTAAAACATGTTTCCCTCCGCGGTTAGGCCGCTTCTTTCTCTTCCAGCTCTTGTTTTTTGGCAGCTTTGATGGTGGTAAAGTATACATCTTCCAGGGTGGGTTCCACTTCTTCAAAAGAGTTATCGGGCCGGGTTTCGCTGTGTACATGGAGCAACAGTTTCCCGGCAAAAAGATTGGTAGAGATAACATTAAATGTATCCTTATATTGGGAAAGTTCCTGTTTATCTATGACTTTTCTCCATATTTTTCCTTGCAGCCCGGCCATGGTTTTGATAGGCTCCCCGGTAAGCAGGACGCGGCCTTCGTGGATAATAGCCATATTACCGCACAGTTGGCTGACGTCGTCCACGATATGGGTAGAAAGAATAACGATCACGCTTTCGCCGATTTCGCTCAGCAGGTTGTGGAAACGTTTCCGTTCTTCCGGGTCCAGCCCGGCGGTAGGTTCGTCCACGATGATCAGTTCCGGGCTGCCCAACAGCGCCTGGGCGATACCGAAACGCTGCAGCATACCCCCGGAATAGGAACCTAATTTTTTCTTGCGGTATTGGTAGAGGTTGGTTTGTTTCAGCAGTGTAGTCACTGTTTGTTTTCGATCTTTTGTGCGGCTGATCCCTTTCAGGATAGCCAGGTGGCTTAGTAATTCTTCGGCGCTGGATTCAGGGTAGACTCCGAATTCCTGGGGTAAGTAGCCTAATATGCGGCGGATTTTGTCTTTTTCTTTTAGCACGTCGATACCGTCCAAGACGATGGAACCGGAGTCGGCTTCCTGTAGGGTGGCAATAGTGCGCATCAATGTGGACTTGCCCGCCCCGTTGGGACCCAACAGGCCGAACATGCCGGTAGAAATCTCCAATGATACGTCTTTTAAAGCTTGCACTCCATTGCCGTACCTTTTCGATACATTATTGATCGTAAGTTTCATAAATAAATTCTCCTTTTTCGGCAGTTGCTATCCTGCATCGAGATACATTTTTTTATTCATTTGTTTAATATGTTATATACTGCTCTTATGCCCTTTTAGTTTCATTATATACAATAAAATTTGCCTCCGGCGGCCCTGCC
>JAGLSW010001109.1 GCA_023135565.1 Candidatus Aminicenantota bacterium
CGAAGGTCACAAGAAATCGAACTGGTGCCGCGCAGCGGCTAAACAGAAGTTTTTGTCCAACTTTTTTCAAAAAGTTGGCCGCCGGAGGCACTTCTAATAGTGAAAAAAGTTTAGAAATGCGCTATAATAGCGGTATGCGGACGAGTAATTATTATGAAGGCAGCGAAACCCGGCGCGGGGGGGCGGCGTCCCCACCCTCTGAGCCGCTTCGCGGCGGGCCGGTTATCGGCGCTGGTACTGATTATTCGCACCCACTGCGCATCGATAGGAGCCTGCCGAACAGCCCCAACTTAGAACGCCAGGAGCAGAAAAGCGCCGGTAAGAGGCCCGGCAAAACCCTGGAAGCAAGTTATACGAATACTTACTATATCTGGTCTTTTGACGGCAAGTTGATGGCCGAATACGATCACAGCGGGATATGTGTGAAAGAGTATATTTACTTTGGCAATAAGCTGGTGGCTGAGTATCTGCCCGTGGAGGATAAATACTACTATCACCTGAGTGACCAAATTAATTCGACGCGGATAGTTACTGATGGCGCCGGCAGTGTGGTTTATTCCGCGGCTCACGGGCCTTTTGGAGACGTGCAGAAAACCTGGGTCAATACTTATGATCCCAAACAGAAGTTCTCCGGCAAAGAACGCGAAACCTACTCAGACCTCGATTATTTTGGAGCGCGTTATTACGATAGTCATTCCTACCGTTTTGTCTCGGTTGACCCAATAAGGAATAGAGATGCGGCCATAGCCAATCCCCAACTCTGGAACCTGTACTCCTATTGCAAAAATAATCCGATAACCTACCTGGACCCCGATGGGCGAGATGTTGATGATTTCAGTTTCCAACAATATTCTGATTCTAAATTGAGACAAGAGTGGGGTGACGAAAGAACCGATACATTTATAGATAACAGGAATACTGCCCAACGTGAAGCCAGTATCTTTGTGGCAACCGAAGTTGGCACTGCCGTAATAACCGCTGGAACACTTAATGCCCTGAGCAAAGCGAAATGGTTAAAAAAGATATTTAGCTCAAGAAAAGCATATAATGCTGCAAAAGCGGGCGGAAAACATGCGGGGCAATTAAAGCGATTTCTCGGAATGTCTAAAAGTCAAGTGACTAAGTCAATTGCATCTTTTGAGAATAATATTGCAAAACATAGATCCTGGATAAAAAATCCGTCATCAAAAATTTCCAATTGGAATACCCTATCTCATAAACACCAAGCAAATATTATACATCATTGGAAACAAGATATAAAAAGAGCAAGGGAATTTAAATCCATTGCCAAACAAGTTCTGAATAAATAAAAATGAGGAATCAAATGAATAATGAGGTCTACAAAGATTATTTATTAGATTTGATAGTAATTTTGAAAGAATATGCATCAGAGGCTAAATCTAATAAAGTAAAGTCTATTGCGACAAAAGACGAAGATTATAACACAGGTTATTTGATGGGTTATCATAGAGTAATATCCTTGATGCAACAACAGGCTGAAGGTTTCCAAATCCCCCTGGAAGAGTTAGGATTGGACAAAATTGATCCTGATCGTGACCTGATTTGATCGAGACCCCAAGCCCCAGTCGCTTATCTTAACAAGAATCAGCGTGTCTTTAAAACCGTCAAGGAGGTGAAATAATGTCCGGGGTAAAAGAGTTTGAGTCTCTCTTAGAAGAGGAAGGCTATGATTTAATTTCGATGGGAGTTAATGGTAAAGCTCTGAGACAGGCCACTGCATTAAGAGCAGTAGAAATATTAGAGAAGAATAAAATTCCAATTTTAGGCGGTGACATTCTTGTTATAAAAAATAATACAATTGACTATACATATGATAATTGGGATTGTGATGAAGAGGATTTCAGTGAGTATGAAGATTATCTTCAAAAAAGCTGGGCAATATCAAGAAAATATATTCACCTTTTTGAGGATAAAGATGACGCGATTTATTTGTATCAGATAGTTATATGAGATTAAAAAATTATACCTGTGCGCCATGGGCCTCAGGTGCTAGGAAATGCCGGGGGCAGTATGTGAAAGAGTCAAAATTATCTTAAAAAGAAATCACATCGGAGTGACGCACGATGAAAACTTCGCCGCGCAGCGGCTCAACAGTAGTTTTTGGAAGTCCAGAAACCTTTTTTCAAAAAGGTTTTTGGTCGCCGAAGGCAAGTAATTATGGAATAGTAAACGGAGGCGCTTCTAATAGTGAAAAAAGTTTAGAAATGCGCTATAATAGGGGTATGCGGACGAGTAATTATTATAAAAACAACCATGGGCCGGTAATGGGTGTTGGTACTGAATATCCGCACACCCTGCGCATCGATAGGAGCCTGCCGAACAGCCCCAACTTAGAAAGCCAGGAGCAGAAAAGCGCCGGAAGGATACCCGGCAAAACCCTGGAAACAAGTTTTACGAATACCTACTATATCTGGTCTTTTGATGGAAATCTGATGGCCGAGTACGATCACAGCGGGATATGCGTAAAAGAGTATATCTACTTTGGCAATAAGCTGGTGGCTGAATATCTACCCGTGGAGGGTAAGTACTACTATCACCAGAGCGACCAGGTTAATTCGACCCGGATAGTAACTGATGGCGACGGCAGTGTGGTTTATTCCGCCGCTCACGGGCCTTTTGGAGACGTGCAGAAAACCTGGGTCAACACATACGATCCCAAACAAAAGTTCTCTGGCAAAGAACGCGAAACCTACTCCGACCTGGATTATTTTGGAGCGCGTTATTATGACAGTCATTCATACCGTTTTGTCTCAGTTGACCCAATAAGGAATAGAGATGCAGCCATAGCTAATCCCCAACTCTGGAACCTGTATGCCTATTGTCGGAATAACCCGATAACTTATCTTGACCCGGATGGAAGGAAAATTAAAATAACCCAGGGTCAGTATCATGATGAGATAAAAAATGCTGTGGATATCGGAAAAGCAACTCAAAGTGGTCAGCCGTTATTTCAAAAATTAGAAAGTGATCCAAGAATAATAACTCTGAAGGGTGGGACCATAGCCGCTCAAAACAATAAAGTAACTTGCGGGCAGAAGACTGGGCATACAACTAAAGGGAATTTTATTGAGAGTGTAGAATTCACCATCGATTTCAATAATATTAAAAATTTTCATTCTGATAAATCCGGTGCAACCACAGTTTGGCATGAGCTTTTCCATGCATCAGGTTATCTGCAATCGAGTTCGAGTACGGGAATAACCTGGACGCAAGCTATAGGACTCGTCTGGAAACAAGATCAGCCTATACAAGGTGGTCAAGGCACAGGTACACAGCGAGGTACAGCGGGTCAATTCGGTGCCAAAGTCGCACAAGAAGCAGCTACTAATTTGATTCTAAACATAATGAATGTCTTTAGATAAAAAAGGAGTTAGAATGAAAATAATACTCATAATCTTAATCGGTCTTGTAGGTACTGATGTAATGGAAAACAAGTTGAATTTGGAATCTATTAGGAGGGATTCTGAAATTAAAATTGTTCATTCCTGTCATGGTGGTACAAGTGTCTTCATTAAATCAATTGATGGAAAGGTAAAAGCGCTAAACCATATTGAATTTATAGCAAGTTGCAGCAGAGGGAATATAAACATAAAGAAATCTTACTTTACCGTGAAAGATGGGATTATCGTAAAAGAAGAACATGTGAACACAAGCGAATATATCTCTTTATGGAAAGATGTAATAAATATTGGATTAGAGGATTTAGATTTATTGCCCCTGGATGATGCAGTAGATCCCTTTGAATTTATTGATTCATGGCGTATTGATCAGGATACAATCTATTTTCATTTTAAGGTTGGAAAAAGAAAGATTTCATTTAATCTATATGATATTGAATCATATCGTGATAAGAGGTTTAAGATAATTTTAAACAGCGTGCTTGTATTTATTGGTGAAGAGCCACTTGATAATTAGGTGTTAAATTAAATGGAAAAAGGAGTATAAAATGAAAAAGCGAAATGAAAAACAAATTCGGAAAATTATCATTTGGTGGATTCCTACGATTATGTTTTTTTTAAGTAGCACATCCCTAAATCTTTTCAATGAAACACAAAAAAAAGATCAAGTACAGTTATCAGGAATTGAATTCATTTATATACCGGCAGGAGAGTTTACAATGGGCTCAAAAAAGGGTGAACCTGATGAAAAGCCAGAGCATAAAGTCAGTGTTCGTTCAATATATATGTCAAAACATGAGGTAACATTTATGCAATATGATTTATTCTGCGAAAAAACCGGGCGAAAAAAACCTTCAGATGCTGGATATGCGCGGGGAAACTTTAAAAAAATGGGATTGGAAGTTTCACCCAATGATTTAAAATGGGGAAGAGGTCGCCTTCCGGTTATTAATGTGTCATGGCATGATGCCAAAGCTTATTGCTTTTGGCTTTCTAAAAAAACAGGTAAAAAAATAAGGCTTCCTTATGAGGTAGAATGGGAGTATGCCTGCCGTGCTAACACATCAGAATCACATTATGGTAATAACATCAATGATATTGCCTGGCACAATGGAAACTCTAATAAACAAACACATACGGTAATGAAAAAAAAACCAAATATGTTTGGTTTATGTGACATGTTAGGTAATGTATGGGAATGGTGTGAAGATTGGTACGATTCCTGTTTTTATAAAAAAAATAATATCACCCCCTCCGGAGGTACTAAAAAAGGATGTCATCGTGTTGTCCGAGGTGGTAGCTGGATTAATGATCCTGAAGTATGCACGGCCCATAGACGACGTGGATATCATCCTGCTAAGAGTGGCAGTGGTCTCGGCTTCCGCTTGGTTTTAGAAATAAGCAAAAAAGAAATCACAAAGGCCTGCCGCTCAATGAGAACTCTGCCGCGCAGCGGCTCAACAAAAGTTTTTCGGGGGGCCCAGGGGGGCGGCTTTTCAAAAAAGCCCCCCTGGTCGCCGAAGGCAAGTAATTATGGGATATTAAAAGCAGGCGCTTCTAATAGTGAAAAAAGTTTAGAAATGCGCTATAATAGTGGCATGCGGACGAGTAATTATTATGAAAGCAGCGAAACCCCACAGGGGCCGGTTATTGGCGCTGGCACTGCATCTTATGATCACTCGATCTCCCCTCTCAGCGACAGGAGTCTGCCGAAAAGCCCCAACTTAGAAAGCCAGGAGCAGAAAACCGCCGGAAGGATACCCGGAAAAACCCTGGAAGCAAGTTATACGAATACTTACTATATCTGGTCTTTTGACGGCAAGTTGATGGCCGAGTACGATCACAGCGGGATATGCGTAAAAGAGTATATCTACTTTGGCAATAAGCTGGTGGCTGAATATCTACCCGTGGAGGGTAAGTACTACTATCATCTAAGCGACCAGATTAATTCGACCCGCATCGTTACTGATGACGCCGGCAGTGTGGTTTATTCCGCCGCCCACGGACCTTTCGGAGACGTACAAAAAACCTGGGTCAACACTTACGATCCCAAACAAAAGTTCTCCGGTAAAGAACGCGAAACCTACTCCGACCTGGATTATTTTGGAGCGCGTTATTATGACAGCCATTCATACCGGTTTATCTCGGTTGATCCGGTAAGGAATAGAGACGAAGCCATAGCCAATCCCCAACTCTGGAATTTGTATAGCTATTGCAGGAACAACCCGATTACCTACTTAGACCCGGATGGGCGTGATATATTGGATGATATAAAGAAAAAGGCAGCAGGACTTATGCCCAAAGGGATGGTGCCAAATACTATGATGATGGAAGGCTGGCAAGAAAACGTACAGGCAACTGACAAAGCAGTTAAAAAAGCAATTAAGATTGCGATTGTCTTTGGCGGCGCGGTAATCATTATTGATCTTGGGAGAAAGAATTAGCCTGTCCCTTTTTTTCCCCCCTGGCAAGGCAAAAGAATGCGGGGCGAACTGTTGGTAAGATTAAAAGACCTGGGCGGCTTCAGATATTCGGAGATAAGCAAGCTTCCCCCCTTCGAAAGCTACCGCCTTACCTCTATGGCAAAACTGTACAGGGACACAAAACGCCGACTCAGCAAAACTCTTGCAAACAAAGTAACAAAGTTGGTATGATAAAAGTCT
>JAGLSW010000111.1 GCA_023135565.1 Candidatus Aminicenantota bacterium
TTGAGGTCCTCCTGTACTCTATTTTGAGTCCATATTGGCTTCACCTTTAAAGACAGCGCCCTCTTCGATTACGAGTTTATCCGCTTTTACACTTCCTTTAAAATTTCCCTGGGAGGAGATTTCTAATTTCCCGGAAGCATCGATATTTCCTTCGGCTTTCCCGATAATTTTCACATCGTTTGCTTTTATTTCGCCTTCTACGTACCCGTTTGCCCCGATGGTCAGGGTTTTGCTAACCTTTATATTGCCCTTTACATTACCTTCGATGGTCAGGACTTCATCGCAAGTGATTTCGCCCGTGACATTCAGAGTTTTACCGAGAAAAGATTTGGACGAACCCGCTGGGGCGTTATATTCCTCGATATCGCCCGTCATGCCTTTTTTGCCAGTATTAAAAGCCATAATAACTACTCCTTAGATTGATTTTATTAAAGAACTATAATTATCATAGAAAAGGAGATATAAGTCAATAGTTAAAATAAAAAAGATGATAGAGTCGGGCGCGGGCCCGCAGCCCATGAACGAAGGCGAAACGATTTCTTCACGAAAAAAATCATCGCAAAAAAACAAGACTTTCACGGATCAGTGGCACAGAAGCCCCCCGGCGGATAATTACAGCCTTCAGCCCCTCCTCTCTCGCATTCGTCCTAAACTCATCGGGATTACACCGAAAACAATAAATAATAAATTACCTGTCCCTATATCCCTCAAATATGGAAAGTTGTACCGTTTAACTGAAAATGAAAAAGCGGGCTGGGAACTGCATATCTCAGATATATAAAAAAGGCAGCGTTTTCTACATATTCAATATGCCGTGTTTTTCTTCGAGCCACTGCCGGCAGGGAGTGTAAAGCGGCGACCAGTGCGGCGTTACACCTTTTTTCCAGGCTTTGCGGTTGTACGTCCGGGCAAAAGCTCTTTTAGCGGCCCCGAAGGTTTTGTAATTTTTGTCGGTTTTTACCCGGCTGTTGTGGATCACCACCAGCCTGTGGTTCCCTTCATCGATCTCGATAAAAACATAATGTAAATAATAGTATACATGATTGATCAATATAGAAACTTCACTGTTAACCGGTTTCATCGATCACCTCCTTACTACTCTCGGGGCAAAATCTTGTTTTTTTGCGAAGAATTTCCGGCATCGATGACTCGACAGGTGCTCGTGCGGTATCTGGGCTGCGGGACGCTCCCACCCCTATCCTATCCGCACTCTCCCCCCTGTCCCTGCACTGAAATTCCATGTCCCAAGGCTCACTAAACACTAAATAATCCATATTGATAATATAATATCATATTGGATGGTTTTCGTCAACCCTTTTGGAGCATTCTTGCCGGAAAAACAACTGCGCGGGGATTCTTGCCCCTGCGTCCGACTAAAAAAACATGAAAAGGAGTAAACACATGAAAAACAAAAAAAATTATTTAACAGTTATTTGTGCAATTTTAATGACGGCCCTGCTGCTGTTTTGCCTCTCTGCCTGCGGAGAGGCAGGATCAAGTAAGAAAGACGCGCTGCAAGCGCCTCTCGAATACACGAGGCAGGAAAAGGTTAAGAAGTCGGTTTCGGCTCCGGTTCCGGCGGCACAGCCCAGCACCATGGCAGTGACGGGAGCCGAGGAAGGCGAAGCCGATGCCGGCGGTTTTAATACCGAAGAGTATAACCGCATCAAAGAAAACGAATTCAAAGATGCCCGGCAAAACCCCCTCTCCACTTTTTCCATCGACGTAGATAATGCCTCTTACTCCAATGTCAGGCGCTTTATCAAAAACAATCAAATGCCTCCTAAAGATGCGGTGCGCATCGAAGAACTAATCAACTACTTTACTTATGATTATACCCAACCCAAAGGTGAACACCCATTCTCTATCAACTGCGAAATTTCCCAAAGCCCCTGGAACGAAAAACGCAAACTGGTGCACATCGGTTTACAGGGCAAGAGCTTGAACTACGACGATCTGAAACCCTGCAATTTAGTGTTTTTAGTAGACTCTTCAGGTTCCATGGGATCGGCGAATAAATTACCCCTGTTGAAAAAATCCCTGGGCCTTTTATTGGACGAATTGGATGATAAAGATAAGATCGCTATCGCCGCTTATGCCGGTTCCGCCGGTTTGGTGCTGCCCTCCACCCCCGCCTCCGAGAAGAAGCGTATCCTGAGCGCCATAGACCAATTGCAGGCCGGTGGTTCCACTGCTGGAGGCGCCGGTATCCAACTGGCCTACAAAGTTGCCAAAGAGAATCTCATAAAAGGCGGCAATAACCGGGTGATATTGGCTACGGACGGCGATTTTAACGTGGGCGTATCTTCTACCGGCGATTTAGTGCGTTTCATCGAGGAAAAGAGGAAAGACGATATTTACCTGACTATCTGCGGTTTCGGCATGGGCAATTATAAAGACAGCCGCATGGAAGATATTTCCAATGCCGGGAACGGCAACTATTTTTACATCGACAGTATCCGCGAAGCCCAAAAAGTATTTGTCAAAGAGATGCGGGCCAATCTTTTTACTATCGCCAAAGACGTCAAAATCCAGGTGGAATTTAATCCCGCCAGGGTCAAAGCCTACCGCTTAATAGGCTATGAAAACCGCATCCTGGCTAATGAAGATTTCGAAGATGACAAAAAAGACGCCGGGGAATTAGGCGCCGGTCATACGGTGACTGCTCTTTATGAAATCATCCCCGCCGGCTCCGCGGAAGAAGTCAAAAAAGCCGCTAATCTTAAATACCAGGAGACAAAGATCAAAACCGGCGCTGCAAGTGGGGAGGAGATTCTGACTGTCAAGTTCCGTTACAAACCTCCCAAGGAAGAGAAGAGCAAGCTGATCGAGAACCCTCTGATAGACGAAGAGATCGCCTTGCAAAAAACTTCGGACAATTTCCGTTTTTCCGCGGCAGTGGCTGGATTCGGTATGCTGCTCAGGGACTCGAAATTCAAAGGCGGTCTGACCTTTGAAAAGGTCAAAAAGTTGTCGAAAGGTTCTCTCGGCAAAGATGAGGAGGGGTACCGGGCGGAGTTTATTCTTCTCGTGGAAACCTGCGCCCTGTTGAGCGCCCATTAAGCATTCCCAAAGATATTATGCCTCCGGCGGCCAAACTTTTAAAAAAGTTTGAACAAAATTTTTAATTATTGAGAATCAAAAGCACCACACCCCGCGAGAAGCCTTTTAGGGGCGATTCTTGTGCAGAAAAACGTATTGCTCAACAAAAGTTTTTGTCCAACTTTTTTCAAAAAGTTGGCCCCCGGAGGGTCGCCGAAGGCAAGTAAATACTCTCTGTGCCGGTGTTACTCTTTTTTTCTCACGGTTAGCACCGGGCAGGGAGCCAGCCGCACCACCCGTTCGGTAGTGCTGCCCATGAGGATATCTTCTAAATCGCTGTTCCCGCAGGTAGGCATCACGATTAAATCTATATCGTTTGCACCTGCGTAATCCATAATCTTTTGATGTGATTTCCCTTCCCGCACCACAAACTTCGCCTCATCTTCGGTCATGCCGGATTCTTTTTTAAGGTTCGTAATAATATGCTCTTTTAGCGCCGGGTTGGCTTTGAGAATCGGGTCGAAACTGATAGAGTAAAATTCCGGGTGGGCGTCCTGTTCCACTACGTGCATAAATTCCAGGGCGGCGCCGAATTCTTCGGCCATGGTCTTAGCCTGGCTGATTGCAATCCGGGAATATTCCGAAAAGTCGATAGGCACCAGGATTTTTTCGATTTTTTCCCTGTGATAGTCTTTGTGTACTGTCACTACCGGGGTTTTGGCGTAGCGTGTTACTTTCTCCGTCACGCTGCCGGCGAAAAATTTTGCCAGACCGGTGCGGCCGTGGGTGCCCATGACTACTAAGTCATAGTCTTTCCCCTCTAAATAATCCAGGATAGAGTTGGGGGCGGAAACGCCTCTCATTAAAACATGATCTACCGTCAC
>JAGLSW010001110.1 GCA_023135565.1 Candidatus Aminicenantota bacterium
TTTGATTCTAAATAATAAAAAGTTTTGATTAAACTTTTTCAAAAGTCTAGCCCCCGGCAGGGACCGCCGGAGGCAAGTTCCTCAGAGTTCTCGAATGCCGAAAACCGGATAGATACCTGTCGGAATTCCAGCAGAAGAATTTCTTTTTAGTTTGAAATGACTACAACCTGTAATCGCTTCATATTAATATAGTGTGAAAATTCCAAATTGTCAACTAAAAAAGTTAACATTCAAAAGAAAGTTGACATTTGGAGTAAACTATTCTATAATATTATATTGAGAAGTTACTGGAATTAGGAGATAAAATGAGCATTACAAAGAATACGGAATATGCTCTCAGGGCACTGTATGAGATAGCCGAGACCGGCCGGGGAAACCCCGTCAGCCGGAGAGTGATTTCAGAAAAGCAGGGTATTTCCGAGCCTTTTTTAGAGAAGATATGTCTGCCTATGCAAAAGGCCGGTATTATAAAAAGCGTTCGCGGCCCGGGCGGAGGGTTCCTGCTGGGCAGGAGCGCCGCCGATATTACAGTCTGGGACGTGTTTTCCGCCGTGGACAGCAAGTCTCATTTTTACGAGAAATGCGCTGCCGTAAAAGACAGGGAATGCGAGCACTATAAAAAGTGTAAAATAAAAACTGTCTGGCCCAAAATAAACCGGGCCTTAAAAGACAGTATGTCGGATATTTCCCTAAAGGATATAGCCGGAGAGAATGTTTTAAAGGAGGTTTAAAATGACCGGGACCCGGTTTAGAAAAGTCTTTCTTCCTGTTTACCGGTAAATTAAGAGTTACCGGTTCCTACATGTGCCGGGAAGCTTTCGGGGCCTTAATAAGGAAGAAAGAAGGTGGCGCGTTAAGTGTGAGGCGTTATAATGAATAGAAAATTATCGTTAACTGTATTCTTAGTGTTTATGTTAACCGGTGTTAACCATTCCGGCAGTCCGGCAGAGGGAAAAAAGCGGGAAAATAAAATGAAACATAAATATACCAATCACTTGATTAATGAAAGCAGCCCTTACCTGCTGCAGCACGCCCACAACCCGGTGGAATGGTATCCCTGGGGCGAGGCAGCTTTTGAAAAAGCGAAAAAAGAGAATAAACCGGTTATCATCAGCATCGGTTATGCGGCCTGTCACTGGTGCCATGTCATGGAGCAGGAATCTTTCGAAGATCCGCAAGTGGCTGCCGTGATGAATGAACATTTCGTTGCCATTAAAGTAGACCGGGAAGAGCGCCCCGACATCGACCAGGTTTACATGAATGCGGCCCAACTGTTGACAGGCCGGGGCGGTTGGCCTTTACATGCTATCGCCCTGCCCGACGGCAGGCCCTTTTATGCCGGTACCTATTTCCCCAAAGAGAACTGGCTGTCGGTGCTGCGGCAAATTAGCGGCATCTATAAAAAAGACCCCCAGCGCCTGCAAAAACAGGCGCAGGCCGTCAGCGCCGGTATCCGCACCGCGGAAGTGATTCGCTTAGAAAAAGAACAGGCCGGTTTCGACAGGTCTACGCTGCATGAAATTTTTGCCCGCTGGGAGAAGCTCGTCGATTACCGCTGGGGCGGTCTCAGGGAAGCGCCGAAATTCCCCCTGCCCGTGGGTTATCGTTTCCTGCTGAAATATTTTTATATGACCGGGAAGGAGAAAGCTCTTCGTGCTGTGCGCGTCACTTTAGATAAGATGGCCTTAGGCGGGATATATGACCAGGTAGGCGGCGGTTTTGCCCGTTATTCCACCGACAAGTACTGGAAAGTGCCCCATTTTGAAAAAATGTTGTATGACAATGCGCAGTTAGTCAGTCTTTATGCCGCGGCCTTCCAATCGACCGGCGATCCCCTTTACAAAAAAGTGGTCTATGAAACCCTGGATTTCGTGGCAAGAGAGATGACAACGCCGTCACTGCCCGGCGGCGGCAGCGGTTTTTATTCTTCTTTGGACGCGGACAGCGAAGGCGAAGAAGGCAAATACTACACCTGGACAAAAGAGGAAATCCAGCAGTTAACCGGGAAAGACGCCGCCCTAATTATAGAGTATTATAATGTCACCGCCCGGGGCAATTGGGAAGCAGGTCAGAATATTCTTTTCCGGGAAAAGAAAGATGAGGCTTTTGCTGAGGAGTGGGCCGCCTCTGCACCCGGTAAAAGCGGCGTTAGCGACAGCAGTAAACCCGCGGTGCGGGCACCCTATAAGCCGCTCCGCGGCCAAAACAGCAGGAACCGGGGAATCCAAAACCCGCAGTATGAAAAAAAAGAAAAGTTGAAAATCGAAGATTTGCAGCAGCGCATTGCCGCAGCGAAGCGCAAATTGCTCACTGCCCGGTCGAAGCGCCCCGCCCCTCCTTTAGACGACAAAATACTGACCTCCTGGAATGCTTTGATGTTGAATGCTTATGTGGATGCTTACCGGGTATTTGATGATGAGCGGTTTTTACAGGAAGCCTTACAGAACGGGGAGTTCTTGATTAAAAACATGTTGTCTAAGGATGGCCGTCTAAACCGGGTGTTTAAGGAAAGCAGGAACGCTGCTTCGATTAATGGTTTTTTGGATGATTATGCTTTTACGATTCAAGCCTTTATCTCGCTTTACCAGGCCACTTTCGACGAAAAGTGGTTGTTCGAGGCAGACAGGCTAATGCAGTATGCCCGGGCCCATTTTTTTACCGAAGAGAGCAGTATGTTTTATTACACCTCCGCTTTGGACCCGCAGCTTATTGCCCGGAAAATGGAAGTAACCGACAATGTGATACCCGCATCGAATTCGGTAATGGCTCTGAATTTGTACCTCTTAGGAGTATATTTTTATAAAGAAGATTATATCGGCACAGCGCGGCAGATGTTGAATAATGTCAACGCGAAATTAGTGCAGGGCGGCACTTATTATTCCAACTGGGCCTTATTGATGACCTATTTTATAGAGAAACCTTTCGAAGTGGCCATTGTCGGTGAAGAATGTATAAAAAAGAGGAAAGAGTTGGATGCCTATTATCTTCCTCATGTAATTTTGTTAGGCGGCAGGGAAGAGGGGAAATTGCCCCTGCTAAAGAGCAAGTCGATTCCCGGTCAAACTACTATTTTCGTTTGTAAAGACAGGGTTTGCCTGCTGCCTACGACGGAGACGAAAAAGGCGCTGGAACAAATTAGTCCGGCGGCCTCTTTTTCGTTGGATTAATAACGTCCCCACGGATAGGGACAGGAGAAAAAAATGAAGAAATTATTCTTATTAGCAAAAACAGGAGAAATAAATGAAAAAGCTTCTGTGGTAGACAAGCAGGAGTTGTTAGTAAATGCGCCCATCGAGAGAGTGTGGAAGACCCTGGCCGATATAGCGGAGTGGCCGCAGTGGTATACTGGAGTGACTATTATCAAGGCGCCTAAGAGTTTTGTCGAAGGTCAAACTTTTTATTGGAAGCAGGACGGCGTCCGCATCAGGTCGAAGTTGGCAAAAATCGAAAAGCCTCGTGTGCTTTCCTGGACCGGTCGGGTGGTAGGGATAAAAGTCGTGCATGTTTGGAAGCTCGAAACGCGCGGCAAGTGGAAAACCAAAGTAAAAGTAGAAGAGTCGATGGAAGGATTTTTGGTTTCGTTATTTATGAACAGTCAGAAGCTGCACAAGGTATTGAAATTGTGGATTAATCTTTTAAAGATAAGAGCGGAGAAGCGGAAGCGCCGTGTCCGGAATTCCTCATCCTATGCTTCTTTTCCCCCGGCCCCGGTTATCATTCCTTAGAGCGGAGTTATCTGGCCGCGGGCAGCCTGCCACAGGCTTTTTTCAGGCTAAAGAACGTATCGCTCATGAAAAGTTTTGATCAAACTTTTTCAAAAG
>JAGLSW010001111.1 GCA_023135565.1 Candidatus Aminicenantota bacterium
TTCATTCGTTTCCGGGTGAGGCTCGTATCATGATTGCCTGTGCCAAAAACTTAAAAGAAATATGCTAACTTTGATGATGAAGAAAGTTTATAGTGAAAGGAGTTGAAATGAAAAAACGATCCGGCAAACAGGGAGAAGGTCCAAAAGAATTCAAATTGAATAATTCCTTTGCCGCCTGTCTATTTGTCCCAGTGCCCGGCAATGTATTCGTTCAGTTCGTTGATGGTTATCTGCTGGTCTTTGATTAACCTCTCCGCCAGGTTGCCGATAGAAACAATCCCTACTAATTTTTTATCCTCGAATACCGGCAGGTGGCGGTACCGTTTTTTGGCCATAATCGCCATGCTTTCCGTCACTGTAGTTTCCGGCGAAATGTATGTTAATTTAGTGGACATGACATCTTTTACCGGGGTGTCTTTGGATGACAGACCTTTTAGAATAACACTGCGTGTATAATCGCGTTCGGTCATTATTCCTTCTAATTGATCTCCCGTCATTACCAAGATTGAGCCTATATCTTTTTCGGACATCAATTTTATCGCGTCTAATACAGTGGTGTCCGGGGGTACCGAAATAATATTTTTTCCTTTTTCTTTAAAAATATCCGTAATCTTTGATATCATAAAACACCTCTTTCTGTTTTCTATTTTGCCTTCGCTTGAAAAGAGAATCAATTATAACACAGAGCGGGTGGCGCCTGCAACCCAAAACCACGTAACGATCCAGTTTTGGAAAAACTGAATCGTTACAGCCTTCAGCATTCGGCATCCAGCATTCAGCCGGGCTGCTCCGCGGCCCATACCTGGAATAATAAGACGTGGGAAAATAATTATTTTAGAATTATGTTGCCAATTCTAACGGTTTCGTGTTATAATAGGTGTCCAGGGAATCAGGAATAAAAAAAAGTTCTTAATTACGTTGAGTCCTTTCAATATTCCAATAAATACGTCATATATTCCTCGTGTGGAGTGCGAAAAATTTACTCCCTGGAAAATCATTTACCGGCAGTGATTCTTAGAATTTTCAGGACATGATTATGACATTGAATGGCGCTAATGAACAACATGTTTTTTTTATTTCAGGTCATCACTGTTGGGTAGACTTTTTTCAAGCTTAGTCTTGAAAAATTTTTATAGCATCGATCGGCGGTATCGTTCAGCATGTTAAATAAATTTTGATAATTCACAGTTGGGTGGATTCGTTTTATGAGTGTAATCTTGCAGAAAATACGAAATTATTAAGCTTAATGCACAGTCTTTTAAAGGAGGGAAATAATGCAGCCTAAAAAAAATGGACTCGGAAGCGGAGTCTTGAAACGACATAAAAAAAAAGCCATATTAGTTGATCCGGAATACTTCTTAGATCACGATGAGAAAAAGATATTTGTTCCCGAACAATTGGTACAATCCTATAAACTGTCGGTAGGAGCCCAGGTTTCCGGGCCGGTGCGCCGGGGCAAGCAGGGGCTTATCCTGCAGGGGGTGGAGAAGATCTGCGGTTTGTCTCCGCGGGATTTTGCCGGACGCCAGCCTTATACCCGGTTGACCGCCCTTCCGCCGGATGAACGGTTCAATTTAGGCATCACCGGCGAACCGGCTATGCGTATCGTGGATTTGATGGCTCCTATTGCCAAAGGCACGCGCGGCTTGATCGTATCGCCGCCCCGGGCCGGGAAAACCATCTTACTGGAACAAATCGCCGCCTCTATCCATGCTTCCGACCCGGAAACCCGCATCATTGTGCTTTTAGTGGACGAACGTCCTGAAGAAGTGACTCATTTCAGGCGCCAGGTCAAAGCCGAGGTGTTGGCCAGTTCTAATGACCAGGACACCAAACAGCATATTGCCCTTACCGAATTCGTTATGGGCCACGTGACCATGGAGTTGGAATGCGGTCGTGACGTAGTGGTGTTGGTAGACAGCCTGACCCGGATTTCCCGGGCATTCAACCAGCGCAAGGCAGCGCCTAACATGAGGGGACGCATCATGTCCGGCGGTATCCAGGCCGGGGCTTTAGAAGTCCCGCGCCGTTTTTTCGGCATGGCGCGAAACATCGAAAACGGCGGATCGCTTACGATTATCGCCACCGTGCTGGTGGATACGGGTTCCCGCATGGATCAGCATATTTTCGAGGAATTTAAAGGCACGGGCAACTGTGAGATCATATTAGACCGCGATTTGGCGGATGCCCGGGTGTTCCCGGCCATCAACATACCGGCCAGCGGCACCCGCAAAGAGGAACTTCTTTACACCCCGGCCGAAGTGCTGCAAATAAACAAGCTGCGCCGGGCCATTGCCGGGATAGGCAAAAACAAAGAGGCCATGGAATTGCTTTTAAAATTTTTAAAGAGAAACCCCGCTAACAGCGATTATCTCCTGGCCGCCTCCTAACCCCGCGGCCCCGCGGCGCGGGGAGCCTATGAGGGGCAGCCTATCGAGACAGGGAAGCCGGGTTGTTTCCACAAATGTCTTTTCTCAGCTATGATGGCCGGTCGTTTTTAGGCCCCAGGGAGCCTATGAAGGGCTTTTTTCAGGGTAGAAAAACATGTCGCTCAACAAAAGTTTTGATCAAACTTTTTCAAAAGTTTGGCCCCCGGCAGGGACTTGCCGCGCAGCGGCTTACCGCCACCCCACGCGCGTGGGGCTGCCAGAGGCAAAATATTTGAAAAAACAAACTATTTATGATATAAAGTTGCATGGCTGATATAAAA
>JAGLSW010001112.1 GCA_023135565.1 Candidatus Aminicenantota bacterium
AAAGTTTGAACAAAACTTTTGTTTTAAAAAGCGAGAAGCGCTCACCCGCTTACCCCTGCCCACGTGGTAGGCTTATCTACAAAGTTCTAAAGCCCCCAAAAGGCCGGACTCGTTCTTTAACTGCGCTTTCTTGATTTTAATATTGCGGCCACTGATGGAAAAAGCGTTCTCTTTGATTTTTTTTCGTAATGGCGTAAAAAGAAGACCGCCTAAATTGGACAGCCCGCCGCCGATCACTATCACCCGCGGATTCAACAGCGTCGCCACATTGCCCAGCCCAATGCCTAAATAGTGCACTAAGTGGTCCAGGGCTCGCTGCGCATCCGGATCGCCCTGTTTGAGTTTCTCTTTTAATTCCTCCGGATTAATACCGAAAATGCGCCGCAAAGCCGGGCCGGAAGCATTGTTCTCAAAACTCCCGCCGTCGGCAAAACGCATATGACCGACCTCTCCGGCGGCGCCGTCGGCGCCGTGGTAGACTTTCCCGTGGAGAATAATACCGCCGCCGATCCCAGTGCTTACCGTAGTATAAAAAACATGATTGAAACCTTTGCCCGCGCCCAGGCGCGCTTCTGCCAGGCCCGCGGCCCGGGCGTCGTTTTCGACAAAAATTTCCGCCCCCGGAAACTTCTCCGCCAGCAGTTTTTTTACCGGGACGTTTCGCCATCCGGGGATGTTGGGGCAGATGCGTACTATGCCTTTTTCATAGTCTACCGGGCCTGGGACGCCTATGCCGATGCGGGAAATTTGCCCCGGAGAGATGCTTGCTTTTTTGGCGGCTCTTTCGATAGAGTCGAAAATATTGCTCATTACATTATTTATTCCTGACACCGTAGGTGTTTTGATTTTGGCCAGGATATTTTGTTCTTTATCCGCGGCGGCGGTGTAAATCTTTGTGCCGCCTAAGTCGATCCCGATTAGATAGTTTTTCATGTTTTCACTTAAAGTACATCTTTTATCCAACTAATTTCTCGCACTAATGGTGCGAGTTTTTCTTCATTCCTGTAATTAAATCATATCACTCTATAAACTACAACCCGCAAAATTAAACATGATCGGCTGCTATTCGATTTTTAAAAAAAGAAAAGGTCGCTCCCTATCTACCGGTGCTCCGGTCTCGAAACCGACATGAACAACCAACTTATCTTTTATTTTTAATTTTCGCAGCGCCGCTAATTTGAAAGAAAACCGGCCTTCCGCCCGGGCCCGGGAATCAAATAACAACCTGCTGCCGTTCCTTACTTTCACCGCCGCCGCATCCGGGTTGAGAAAATGAAAAAAAACACTGTCCGCGCCTTTTCTTTTTAGATCGAAATAAATATCGTAACGATTCCCGGCTTTGATGCGGAAGACATCCCTATTTTCGATATAATAAAAGTTTCTCGAATTGTTGTAGAAAGATATTTTTTTGCCGGTGAATTTGTTTTTGCTAATCAGATGAACATGAGGATAAAAACACAACAAAAAAACAAGAATCAGGAATAACAAAAAAGAGATAATTTTTGCCCCCGGCGGCCAGGGGGGCTTTTTTGAAATGCGCGGTGTTCCGCCCCCACGCCAGTGGGTACCCCCCTGGACCCCCCGAAAAACTTTTGATGACCCTGCGGGCCGGGGAGGGCCTTCCGGGTTTTGCGCCTTCATTGAGAAGAAATAATGTCGCCCCAGCAGCAGGCCAAAAAGCCCTAACCACACATAGTTGGCCGCATAGCCCCAGTTCGATATGCTCAAAAAAGAAGGAAAAAACTCCGGTAGGTTGAGATAACTGCTGCCGAAAAAAGTAAGCAGGCCCGACGCCCGCTCCGTGGTATACGCAAACACCGGCTGGTAAACGAACAAAGGATAAAAGAACAACCAGACCAGCACAAATAATGATAAACCGCTTAAAAATTTAAAAAGATAGGCCGGCTTTCGGTTTCCGGCTCCGGCGTTTTTCGCGGTTTCTAATATGCTGAAATAGTAATTGACAATCAAAATGACAAAAATCCAACTAACGAACATTAACGGCCTTCCCGCCGGCGAATACGCGCCCCTGAGCGTCGTGTTGGCATGAAGCAGAATATACACCGCGGCCATGCCCAACAATATCCCGCGACCGCTGAATTTTCTCCTCAAGCCGAAGAAAGCAAGAAAAAATAGCGGGCTGTAAAAAAGCAGCCCGTCCCGCTGGTCGAAAAAGTAAGAAAATAGCGTCCTTACCCGGGCCAAAATAGGAACGGAAAAATAACCTTCGCTGGGGAAAATATTAGCCGGGTTAAAAGAGCCGTACAAACTTTTAGTGTAGAGCAATAACAAAACAAAGCTGATAACAGGAAAAATAAGAAAACAAAAGAACGGTTTAACAAAAGTTTTTGCGGGGGTCCAGGGGGCAGTATTTTTAAAAAGCGCCCCCTGGTCGCCGAAGGCAGGAGATGCTTTATCTTTTACAGGCTTCTTTTTAAATAATTTGAAAACTATAATTAGAGCAAAAAAAACTAAAACCGGGCTGTATTTGATATGAAACCAGGGAATAAGCGACAAAAAAAGACCGGAAAAAAAATAATTACTTGCCTTCGGCCCCACCACGTGGGGGGGGGGTAAGGGGCAGGGGGGATCTTTTGCTGATTTCAAAACTTGCGCCGCACCCCCACTGTCCGGGAAAGCAAAAATAAAACCGGCCATCAGCAGCGCGGCTGCCGGCAGCTCCGGGTAAAGATGAACACCGTGAAAAGATAAAGGAAAAAGTACCAAAAATAACAACCAGAACCAGGTCACATTTTTACCGGGAAATATTCTTTTCAGCAAGATAAAAAGACAGAGACCGAAAAAAGCATTAATCAGCGCCGCTGCCAGCCGGAAAAACAACTGCGGCGGAATAAACCCGCCTACTATTCCGAAAAGCCAATAAAAAGGAATTAATAAAAAAGATACTCCCGGCGTATGAAAAGAGTAATATTTCCCCTGGTAATCACCACCATGAAAACGAATCTCTACCGGCAGGTATTTAAAATAAGTCTTTTCTTCCACGTTGTTTTTCAGATCGAAATCCCCGTCTTCCACGATGCTCTGGGTAATCATGATATAGTGAGGTTCGTCGCCGGAAAGATGCACCCCCTGCAAATAAACCATTAGCGCAGCACAAGCAAAAATAACAAAAGCAATCAACCACACAAACACCGGTTTTGTTTTTTCTAACCCCATCGACCGGAAAGGTTTCAGCCTCTTTTTAACCGGGTTGGTACGGGCAGCGGTAACTATATAAGCCAACATAAGAAAACAAAGAACCCGGATGCGGAAATCCGTAATTGACGAATAGTAAATTAGCAGCAGGGGAGAAAAAAGCATCAGCAGGTAAGGAGAAGATCTGCCCCTGAAGAAAAAACTGAAAAGGTACTCGAAAAAAACGATCAACAGGCCGCACAGCAGGAAAACGGCAGGCCCGGCGCTGCCTGAATAGAGAGTAATCAGCAGGGCGATTAATCCCATCAGGTCGAGAAAACCTATTTGCGCAAAAAAAGAGTTTAACTTTTCCATGTTGTATTTTATCACACTGCGGGCTTTTTTTCTTAATTTTACCGGTACCGAAACTCTCGGTTCAGCCAGCCTTACTTGAAGATTTCATGAAATAATTAAATCCGGGGCTGTTTTTTCCTGCTAAATATGTTAATATAATAGTGTTTTTTTAGACTAAGCCTGAAAAAAACCACCTGACGGTGGGAGCTTGAAATATGTAAACATGTTGTCCATTACTGCTATGTAATGGCCTAAAGTAATGGGTTAAATGAATTAGGAATGTAAAAACAAAATGGCCGCAGCAAAACCGCACACTTGCCCGGTCACAGGCTTGCCTGTGACACAAAAACCGGGGTGGGCCGATATCAAGATTTCCGAAGCATATACCGCCACTTTCCGCCGCATCGGCGATCGTATCCTGCACGTCATCCC
Organism: Candidatus Aminicenantota bacterium; assembly: GCA_023135565.1. Lineage (GTDB taxonomy): Bacteria > Acidobacteriota > Aminicenantia > UBA2199 > UBA2199 > JAGLQA01. Next base: position 3,922 of record JAGLSW010001112.1, read on the forward strand.
CCGGGGCGATTCATCCAAAATGGACGTGGAAAAATACTACCGGGTCAGGGAACAGGTGTTGAAAGAATTCCCCGGCACAGGAGAGAATAAAAAATTCGTCGAAATCAGGGACTATAAAGAACTCAAAGGCACGCCTTCCCGGGCCGTTAGAATGGGCCACACCGGGCGCCTGGCAAAAGAAACCGGGCGCTGTTTAGGATTCATCGCCTTTAACACCTCCTGGAAACTGCGCACCACCATAAAGATGGGAGCAAAATTGCTAAAATCGCCCTTCCCCATCGAAATCCTCGAAGATTACAGCGGCGCCGTGGAACTGGCCCGGCAGTTACTGCGGGATTACGACGCCAAAAACAGTCTTCAACCCAGCGCTTTTTTTTCCCGCGATGAATGGAAATACCAGGGAGAAGGCAACCTTTTTTCCGTGCAGTATAAAGTAATAAAGAACCAGGCCGCGCACGTCACCTACAAAGGATTCCTGCACAAAGACGATGTGAACCCGGTAATCGAGATATTTGCGAGCATCCACAGAGAGGGATATTTACAGGGGGACTACTATTACCATATTTCCGATTTTTCCGCTGCCGTGGGAGGAAACCTGGGCGCCCGTTTTAAATTCGTAAAAAAATTGAGGGGCCTTTATAAATCTTTTAGTCCCCCGAAAATGATCTTTATTGTCGGCGGCAGTGTGCTTGTGGTCACCACACTAAAATTATTAAAAAAAAGAATCGGCGTCCCCCTGATATTTGCGAAAGACTTAAATGAAGCGCTAACCCGCATCAGGGAAGTGGAACTGGGCCGCCCTATTAGCGAAGAAGAAAAAGAAACCGCGTCACCCTATGAAGAATATGTGGATGAGATCATAGATTTTATCGGCGCATTCACCTGGGACAGGCCGGGGAAAAAGATGCCGGAAGTGGCCGATTCCCATCCTTTTAAAGCAGTATTCGACGCCGTCAGTATAATCAAAATGGATATCGACAACCTGCTCAAGGAACGAACCAAAGCGCAATTACAGTTGATAGAAAAAGAAGAACGTTACCGCAATCTTTTCCGGCATTCACCGGACGCCATTATGTTATTGAACGAGCAGGGGATATTCGACTGCAACCGGGCCGCGCTTAAAATTTTTTTAGGCCGGGAGACAGACGATTTTATGGGGCTCTTGCTGGAAGATTTATCAGCGCCGCTGCAGCCCTGCGGCAGCAATTCACAAACCCTGATCAAAGACAAAATCACCCGCACTACCGCGGCAGGCATCTGCCGTTTCGAATGGGAATTTAAGCGCTTCGACGGCGACACCTTCCCCGCCGAAGTGCTGCTGAACGATATCGAATTAGGCGGAAAAGCCGTCATCCAGGCCGTAGTGAGGGATATAGCGGAACGGAAAAAAACAGAAAATGAATTAAAAAGAGCCCGCGAAGAAGCAGAATTTGCCAACAATGCCAAAAGCGAATTCCTGGCCAACATGTCCCATGAAATCCGCACCCCGCTGAACGGTATTTTAGGTATGACCGACTTACTGCTGTTAGATGAAGCCACGGAAGAACAGCGCGAACGTTTGTTTGACATAAAGGACTCAGGTTTGGTCCTGATGGATATTATCAACGAGATACTCGATTTTTCCCGTATAGAAACCGGGAAAGTGGAGTTAGATCACAGGCCCTTCAACATCGAAGAAGAGGTTGAACGGGTGCTGCGTATGCTGGCGGTAAAAGCCCGTGAGAAAGGTCTCGGTTTTTCCTGCTCCATGGTCCCGGATCTGCCCGCGGTTGTATTAGGCGACCCGGTAAGGTTAAGGCAAGTCTTGATTAACCTCACCGGCAATGCCGTAAAATTCACCGAAGCAGGCGAAGTGCTGTTGAAAATCGAGAAAAAAGAGGAGTCCGCCCAGCGAGTCAGGTTGGAATTTTCTGTTTCCGACACCGGTCTCGGGATAGCTGCGGATCAGTTGCCCCATCTTTTCGAGAAATTCTCCCAGGGAGACAGTTCCACCACGCGTCGGCATGGCGGCACCGGCCTCGGGCTGGCCATTACCCGGAACTTAGTCCGGTTAATGGGAGACGATATCACGGTGGAGAGCGCCCCCGGCCGGGGCAGCCGTTTCTCTTTTGAAGTTTTTTTTGAGAAGGCCGGCGTGGAGCACGAGACCGGCGCGGAAAGCGAAAACCTCTCCCGCGGGGGGCCTCATCCGGGAGTCCCGGCGGCGGGTGGAATAGTCGCGCCGACAGGAGAAAAGTTAACCGTACTTTTAGTGGAAGATCATCCTATTAACCGCAAGTTGGTGGAGCGTTTTTTAAAAATAAAAGGGTGGTCGGTGCTTATAGCTGAGAATGGGCGCCTGGCAATCCAGCGGTACAAAGAAAACAAGGATGAATTAGACCTCGTATTGATGGACATCCAGATGCCCGAAGTAGACGGTTACGAGGCGGCGGCGAAGATCAGGGAATTAGAAAAAGGCACGGGCAAGCGGGTGCCTATTATTGCGCTCACCGCCCACGCCCTGGATGATTACCGGGAGAAGTCTTATGCCAGCGGCATGGACGCTTATTTGACCAAACCTATCGACCAGGAAAAGTTGTACAAATTAATTTACACATTTACAAAATAGTGCCTTCGGCGACCCTGCCGGGGGCCAAACTTTTGAAAAAGTTTGATCAAAGCTTCTATTTATTTAGAATCAAAAGCGCTCACCCGCTGCCTCTTGCGGCGAAGCGGCTCATAGCCCCCCCACGCG
>JAGLSW010001113.1 GCA_023135565.1 Candidatus Aminicenantota bacterium
GGCCAAACTTTTGTAAAAGTTTGAACAAAACTTTTGTTGTTTTAGAAGCGAAAAGCAAAAGCGCCACCATGCCGCGAAGAAGCATTCAGCAGGGAGATAAAATTCCGGCGCCAAGTTTTTTCCCGGGTAAATCGTTGCATTTAAATTTTTTTTTAGTATAATATTCCTATGATAGATTATTGCATGTGCTCCACAGAGTTCAATCCAAAACCGTCCACAATTTTTCAACATAAAATTAATGTGAGGATTATAAAATGACAGAAGAAATTAAAAGAATTCTAAAAGATTCCGCACCTATGCGCTGGCTTATTTTAGTTATGGTCAGCCTCTTGATGTTTGCTACCTATTGGTTCCAGGACTTCTACTCAGGGCTAAAACCCCTGCTGGAAAGCCAGTTGGGTATTACTCCCAGTCAATACGGCTCTATGATCAGCTTAACTACCATCGCTAATGTTTTCGGCATGATTATTATCGGGGGCGTCATCCTCGATAAGTGGGGCATCCGCCTGACGGCTATGATTTTCGGCACCGTGGCGGTTTTAGGCGGCATCATCAGCGCCTTAGGAGCAAATGATATTTTGTCTACCGATCCCAATACTCGACTCAACATCATGATAATCGGTAGAGTCGTCTTCGGGGTGGGGCTGGAGATCACCTGCGTGTTGATAACCAGGACCATCGTTAAATGGTTTAAAGGATACGAACTGGCAATGGCAATGGCTATCAATATGGGCATCGGCAGGTTGGGTTCCGCTATCGGCACCGCCATTTCCCCCGAAATCGCCAAAAACAACGCGCCTACTGCCGTTACTTTTGCTGCCGGCTTGATCTGCGTAGGCTTTATTTTCTACATTATCTACCTGATCTTCGACGTCAAGATCGATAAACAACTCAAAGCACAGGCCACGGAGGAAGAAGAACCTTTCCGTTTCGATGACCTTAAACAACTGGTTACCAATAAATCGTTCTTATTGATTGCCGCATTGTGCGTCGCTTTCTATTCGGCGGTATTCCCCTTTATGCAGTATGCTCCCGAACTGCTGGTCAATAAATTCGGCTTCTCCTATCAGCTTCCCGAGGGGGTTACCGGGCTGACTATTTTCGGCAGCGCCACTTTAGGCAATACCTTGCTCTTTGTCGGTCTGTTCCTGTTCGGTGTGGCTTTCCCCATACTGCCGGCAAATATAAAAGAAAAAGCGGGTAAAAGGATGGCTGTAATCATTACGGGCGTTCTTTTTGTCGCCTTCTTGTATGCTTTTAAAGACACCTTTGCCATCTGGATCAAAAACGGTCCCAAAGCAGCGGCCCTGCTGCCTATGGGCACGATCTTTTTTACCCCGATTTTCGGCAGGATGGTGGATAAAAAGGGCAAGGCGGCATCGGTGATGTTGTTAGGAGCCGGGCTGCTTATATTTGCCCATGTCGCCCTGTCGATATTTAACAACGTGTACTTGTGCTACTTAGGTCTCTTCACTTTGGGTATTGCCTTCTCATTGGTCCCGGCCGCCATGTGGCCTTCCGTAGCCAGGATCGTCCCGGAGAGGAGATTAGGCACAGCTTACGCCGCTATGTTTACTATCCAGAATTGGGGGCTCTTCCTGTTCTTTAAAGGTATCGGTTCAGTCCTGCAATGGGTGAACCCGGAGACTGTGGAAAAAATCCAAAAAATTAGGGAAGGGTTCGAAGCCCAGGGATTAAATCCCACCCAGATTGCCGAAGAGATCGAGAAACTGAGGGTGGCCGACCCATCATTTCCGATATATAACTATACCATCCCTATCTTGATGCTGGTAGGATGCGGCGTCATCGCCGTCTTCCTGGCTGTGGCCTTGAAAAAAACAACCACCAAACAAGGATATAAATTAGAAGAGCCTTTCGGCGGGAAATAATAAAAATCTTTGCGGGTTTGCGCAGGGTGCCCGTGCCGCGGGCACCCTGCTCTCCCCGCAGTCCCGGGCTGCCGGAATTGCTTTTTCCGGCGGCCGCTTAATTTCTTTTTTTTCTTGCTGTGCCTCTTTATTTAAAAGTTTCGGTTCCTGGCCGCTCTTTCCTGGATTTGCCTGGACGAAAGGGCTTTGGAGCGGTGGATTTCCTTCCGCGGATGTTTGCCGGTGTTGGGTTTACCGGTGAAAATTTATAACCCAATCCTCGTTGCTGCTGCCGGCCTGTTTAGTTATTCTCAATTTCCGGATGCGGTTGTTGTTTGTATCGAGCACATAGACATTATCACGGATTTTCATAAAAATAATAAAGTTAACTCCAATTTCATCAGACGGCGAGAAGTATTGGTGCTGCTCTTGTCCAGGAAAGAGATAGGAGCTTTTTCCCAATTTTCTTTCATCATAAAACGATTTTACCATAATCTCATTCTCTTTTTCAATAGTCGGCAGAATTATTTTTCTTAAGGGGCGCTGTGTTAGGGATAGGAGGAAATTTTTTTAAACCGGTTGGGAATCTTGCCCTGGCGGTTTGGGTTTTGGCATCCGGCACATCTAAAGCAACTCGATCTTTTTTAAAACGTAATTTTTTATCTTTCTCGCTAATTGGTAGGCTTCTTTTGCTTCATCTATTGTCGGTACATATAAATCATCAGGGTATCGTAAGCTTACAGCATAGTCTGTCAAAGTATCCGCCTCCTCTTTTAAAGCGGCAATTTTCGTATCTTTAGATTCGCAGTCGGTTATGAGTTCTCCTATTTCGTGGGTTCTCTCAAAAGGCGGACGGCGTCCGCACCCTATGAGGGGCCTGTGGATTGCATGTCCGACCGGGTTAACGGAAAAGTTTGTTTTTTAGCAAACATTCACGAAGTATTAGTAAAAGGTATTTCCAGGAAAATCAAATATGCTTTTAAATATTTCTCCGCTGCTTGTTGACAATGAAAACAAATCGTTTCGGTTACAGCATCTTCAAACGTTAATTCATGTTCAACAGACTTCAGGTCTTTGTCTGCTTTAATAATCCAGTTGTTTACCAGGTCTTTTTTAGTTTTCATAGACAACCTTACCATATGCTAAGATATTGGAGATAAAGGAGAATTTGACACCTATCCATTCTTTGATTTCATCCTCCGTATAGACAATGATATCTTTAGGCCGGTCACAAATTCCCCACAAATGTTTTCGTATCGCCCTTGCTCTTTTATGTTTCGGGATATTTGAGTCACGGACGACGACCAACAAATCCAGGTCGCTTGCTTCGTTTGCTTTATTATTGGCATAGGAACCGAATAAAATGATTTTTTCCGGCTTTATGACGCTTGCTATTTTGGTTACTATCTCGTTAATTTTCGTTTGACCGATCATTTTGTTCACGTTATTAAATATAAAGTAAAAAAAGCCGCCTGTCAACCAAAATCAAGAAAAAAACGCGAAATTCCGGTTTTCCCAAAATGGAACAGCACGAAACCTGTTGTTTAGAATGCGGTTTAATGGTAAAATGTAATCATGATACGGGAAAATATCGTTGAAGTTTTAGAGACTCAATTAGCCCGGCTGTTAAAATGTAATATCCTACCCCAAAATAGCTACCTTGCCGGAGGCACAGCCGTATATTTCTATTTAAAACATCGAGTATCTGTTGACCTTGACTTCTTTACCCCGAAAAATTTTAATATAGACGCTTTTGTCCACGGCATAAAGCAGTGTTTTGCCGAAGTGCATGTGGAATTAATGGAAAAACACACCCTTATATTATACATTTCAAAGCAAAAGATTAAATTCTCATTGTTTTTCTTTCCATACGAACCCCTTCATAAAATTACATCTTACACGCTGCGAAATGATATAACCTGTCCGCTGGCTTCCCTGCAAGATTTAGAAGCAATGAAAGCTATAGCGATCTCTCAAAGAGGGTCTGCAAAGGATTTCATCGACCTTTACTTCCTATTGAAAGAGACGAATCATCAATATGATGATATTTTGAGATTTGTGATGGAAAAATATCATGTGGAGAAAGAATATGAATATCAATTGAAAACCTCTTTTATTTATTTTGATGATGCAGAGAAGGAGATAGATAGTATCGTTATGATCAAAGACCGGACGGCGCCGGACGTATTTAAAGCTGAAAAGATAAAAGAAGAAGAGTGGGAAAAGATAAAAGCTTTCTTTAAGGAGTTTATAAAATGAGAGAAGAGTTGTTTTGGGACAGGGATATCGCTTCGCTTACTCCCGGGATTGAGATCGAGAGAGCGATAAACTTCGGCGGTTTCGATTATATAAAGGAAGTCCAGGAAAAACATGGTATGGAGAAGTTCAAGGAAGTATTGTTAAATAGGAAGAATCTCAGCAGGAAAGCGGTTAATTATTGGTGTGTCTTTTTAAAAATCGACAGGAATGCGGCCCGGGTTTTTAAAACCGCAAACATCTGGACGCCGTTCCGGTGACGGCAGATAGCTTGCCGGAGGAGCCGGACAAGCTTTTCTAAGAAATTTATTAAATATTTGATATTCTATATTTTTTAATGGTATAATCAAACCATGGGTAGGCTATAATATGATTATAACAATTTTATTTTTCGCCGGCGTCCTGTCCGGTGTTTACCGGAGTATCGTCCCTTTTATGATAGGGTTGGTGGTTTCCATGCTGGTGCTGTCCCGGCAAATGTACAATATGCGCAAACAAGGCGTGGGCTTTAATTATAAAGGGGTCATCGAAAACCTCCAGGAACGAATAAAAATCCTGGAGACGCGCATCTCGAAACTGAGCCGGGAAAGAACACAGCCTTTTACCGCGGCTAAAGAAGAAGTCCTGCTGACTCCGCTTACAGGAGAAGATGCGGCGGAAGTTTCCCTGGAAGAAGAAACGCGGGCGGCTACCGTGGAACAGTACGAAGCGATGGCCGGGTTTAAAACAACAGGGGCCGGGGAAGCGGAAACCGCGGCCCCGGGAAAAGAACCGGGCGCGGGAGACGTCGCCGCTGGCGAAGAAATCCCGGCAGACGAGGAAACCGAGGTGCCGCCGGAAGAAGTAGAAAAAGTAAAAGCCGAAGAAGCGGGAGAAATCAAAATAGAACCGCCGCAGCCCAAAGTGCCGGGAACCTGGGATAAACTGCAAAAAAAATTCATCGAAAATTGGACGGGTATCCTGGGTTCTATCATCACGGTGATGGGCGTGGCCTTTTTCGGGGTGTACCTGGCTTTGAAAATCGCGCCTTTAGGACGTTTTATGATGATTACCGCTTTTGCAGGGGCGCTTTTCGGGCTTTTTCTCTACCTGCGTTCAAAACCGAACTGGCTGCAATTGGCTTTATGGCTGCGCAGTAGCGCCGGGGCGATTTTCCTTTTCGCCTGCGTAGGAGCCGGGGGCATTAAAGGTTTGCAGTGGATTCTCAATCCCCTGTGGGCATTGGTGGTGCTCTGCGCCGGTATTGCCGTGAACGTCTACCTGGGTTACAGTAGCGGCAAACAGGTGTTTGCTTCGCTGCATGTGCTGCTCAGCCTGATCGCCCTATCCATTGCCCCGCAGTCGCTGACTATACTCATCGTGGCCACTATCGTCACCCTCTTCGGCGTGGACCTGACGCACCGCGAAAAATGGCAGTATCACCTACTGCTTTCTATTTCGCTTTTTTTTATATTTCACCTCTACTGGTACTATTCAGTGGGCGTGGGCGAAATATCCCGGTCTGAAAACCTTACCGCTATTATCGCCGTGGCTTTAGTCAGCGTGCAGGCGCTGTTAGTGCATTACCGTTCTATATATAGAACCGCGGCTTTCGAGTTCCTGCCCTTTTTCGTTCATTTCGTCAACTGGTTCTATTTCGGCATCGGGCTTTATTTGCACTCTTTCGGTTCCATATGGAAACCTATTATCCTGAGCGCAGGCGCTGCCGCCGCCTTTTTCCTGGCCCGGCGGGCGCGGAGCATCGGCACCCGCTGGCTGTATCTCACCGACACCCTGGCTGCCCAGGCCATCGCATTATTTGCCCTTTATTCTTTGTCCCGCTGGAAATTGGTAGACCCTTACTTTATCGTGGGCATGATGTTTTTCGAGACCATGTTGTTCCTGGTCATCATGATAGTAGAAGAAGAAAAACTCCTCTCCGCGGTGGGGACAGCCCTCAAATACGCGCTGGGAGCAGTTTTGTTGATCTGGGCCTGGACTACCCTCGAAAGCAGCGAAATTACGCTAATGTACCGGGTGCTCATTACCCTGGGGCTCTGCCTGATTTTTGCCGCTGCGTTCCATGTTTACCTGTTGAAGCGGTTTTCGAAAAATTACGATTCCCTCTGTCAGACAAAAGGTTATGAGTGGCTGCCTTTCCTGCTTTATTTTGTTTATGGTTTTTATGCGGCGGGGGCGTCCTATTTATTTTTTCTCCGGTGGGACTGGAAAGCCGCGGCTGTCGCCGGTCTTTCCGCCGCTGCTTTTGTTTTGGGCCGTTATGCCAAATCCCTGGGGCAAAAAGCGCTGCATGTGACCGGGACTTTAGTCGGGCAGGGCTTAGCGCTGGCGGCCATTTTGGCATTAGAATACATGGGCGTGGATTATATTTTCATTTTGGGCCTGATGTTTTTAGAGACGCTGCTGTTTTTATTCGTGGTGACAAAAGGGGAATCCAAAACCCTGCGGCGTACCGGTATCGTTGTGTTGATTATATTGTTTATTATTTTATTGGTGATCACATTCGACAACCTGGACACCGAAGATAGAGACATTTTATTTAAGAATGCGCTTACCTTATCGGTTTGTTTGTTTTGGGCCACTTTGTTTCATCTTTACACCATAAAGAAATACGGCGAGAAATTTGCTTCTTTCGGGATGCCCGGCGGGAAAGATGGCGAAAAGGATTACCGGGTATCGTGGATCGGGATTTTTACCGGGCTGCTGTTGGTGTGTATTTTAAACAATTTGCACCACATAGAAGGGGTGGAATATATTATGGCAGCAGTGGGCGTTCTTTTCCTGTATATCCGCCGGCGCTGTCAATCCAACGGCTTAGGTATCGGTTTGATGTTTTTCCTGCCCTGGTTTTTCGCTATCGGTTGGGGAGCGAAAACAGCAAGTTTGACCATGAATGATACTATAGTTAATAAATTAATTTATGGTTTTCCTTACCTAACGCTCTTTTTTGCCGCCGCCTGGATGTCTTATATCGCTTGCAGCAAGAGACATTTTAAAGTTTTCGGTATTTATCTTTTTTACATACAGGCGGCCATTCTCCTTTATTATATTTTCCAGCCCATATCGCCTTTCGCGGTGGGTGTGTCGTGGCTTGTTTTGGCTGTTCTTACGTTGGAGCTGGCCCGCGGTTTGAGAAAAAAGTACGGCGGCAAAATGATCGAAAAAGGAGCGGCGGACCGGTATTTGCTGCATATGAGTTATCTTTTGACCGTTTTCTTTTTAATCAGGCATATTTTTCTTCATCTGCGCACTGACGGCGTTATCGGGGACGTGTCGCTGCGATTGGCGGTGGCTTTGTTTGCGCTGGCGGTTTTCGTTTATTGGACTATCCGCAAGCTGCCCGAACGCAGAGAGCGGGACAGGCTGATAGATAATTTGCAGCCCTTATTTTTGGAATTGGTTTTTGCTTTCTCGATTCTTACTATTGCCGTGGAAGTAGACCTGCGCTGGTTGGTGTTGTGGTGGATCGGCGGCGCCATCGGCTGCCTGATATTGGGCGGTTTTTTGAAAGGCGAGAAATCTCGGGTGCGGTTTTATGCGCTGCTGTTGTTTTGGGCATCCACGGTTCATGTCGCCATATTGCCTCACGCCGGTGATTGGACGATCAACGTGGCCGCTATCTTTTTGCAATTTGTTTTTATCGTGTTGATGCACCGGCTGCCTTTCTTAGAAGGCATTGTTTTCCCGAAAGTGTTGGGCTTTTTATCTCCTGTGGTTGAAGCATTCGGGAAAAAGAAGAACTTATGGATTCATTATCCTTTATTTATAAGTGTGGCTATTTTCTTGTTCCAGGCTTTCAGCAGAGCGGTTTTGACTTTGCTCTGGGTGGTGGAGTGTTTCGCCATATTTATTTTGAGTGTGATATTAAAAGAGAATCACTTTCGTTATTTGGCCATGACCGGGTTAGGGTTGGTTTTGGTCCGGTTGTTTTTTTACGATTTGGCCAAATCGGACACCCTGACCCGGGCGGTGGTATTTATCGGGGTAGGTGTTATCATGCTGGTCATTTACTCTCTATTTAACAAGTACAAAGAACGCTTTTAGCCCCACCCCACCACGTGGGGAGGGGATAAGCCGCTCCGCCGCAGGGAGTGCTTTTGATTCTAAATAA
>JAGLSW010001114.1 GCA_023135565.1 Candidatus Aminicenantota bacterium
ATTATTTAGAATCAAAAGCACTCACCCGCTGCGGGAACAGGAAATCGAGGGAGGCGGGGCACCCTACGATTAATTCACCTGCCTGCGTGTTTTTAATTAAAAGAGATGCCGTACCGTTTCCAGGTCTGCAAAGCAATATTGACCGGGATAATCATCGGCAGGGTATAAGTACGCACTTGCCTTTCAGCTAAATATTCCCGGCACCTGCCTACGTATTCGGAAAATCCCCTGGCTGAAACGATCAGGGGCTTTGTCAATTCCGACTTTAATTCCACCAACCGCTCGGGTAAATATTCCGACAGCAGGGGTACCTGTAAATATATAGCGGCGATGACTAAATCGGTATTGGGGTCTTTGTCGATTATACGTATCGTCTCTAACAACCGGTCATCATCGCAGTTGCCCAACAAATCCACGGGATTATTACCGACATTTTTTAAAATCTTTTCACTATTCTCCAATTGATCGGGTTTGAGATTCTTTTTCATCAACTCTTTTAACGCCTCTTTTGTCTGCGGGGCGAAAGAGGCCAGGTGCATGCCTTCTTCGGTTATTTGATCGGCTATCAGGATGCCCGCGCCGCCGCCTACGCTGACAACCGCAATGCGATCACCATCGGTTTCGGGCTGACCTGTCAACATGGACAACACATTGACTAAAATCTTCGGGTCTTCAGTTAGTTCCTCAACAAGATAAAACCCGGCCTGATCGCAGCAGGCTTTGAAAGCTTCATGACTGCCGGCCAGGGAGGCGGTATGCGAAAGCGCTGCCTGGGCGCCGCCGCCGATGCCGCCTTTAATTACCAGTACCGGTTTCTCCTTGGTCACTTCTTTGCCTATTTCCATTAATTTCAGGCCGTCGGCCACGCCTTCGAGATAGATAGCAATCAATTTGATTTTAGGGTCCCGGCCCATATGGGCCAAAATCTCCGGCACACCGACACAACTGGCATTGCCGATAGATACCCAGCGCCCGATGCCGAGATTATCGGCGTTAAACATCTCCAATAACTCTAAACCGATGCCGCCGCTCTGGGAAATAATCCCGATGCCGTTAGCTTCGGTGACCGGTTCCGAACGCTGTTCGGGGATGAAGTTGGTATTCAATTTGGAAAAATTATCTATCACGCCCATACAATTGGGGCCGATATAAGCAACGTTGTATTCCCGGGACAATTCGATTAACTTTTCTTCCAGGTCCTCGCGCCCGGCTTCGGCAAAACCATCGCTAAATATGATCGCCCCTTTCCCGCCTAATTTACAGAACTCCTCGAAAATCTGCACGGTTCGTTCCGCGTTGACCGCAAAAATACCCACTTCCGGGACTTCCGGCAGATCCTGCAGGCTCTTGTAACAAGGAAGGCCGTGAATCCTTTTCAAGCGCGGGTGGATGGGATAAAGCCGTTTAATGCCGAGACAGTTTTTCAAAATGACGCCGCCCTGGGTGCCGGGGCGGGAAGCGCCGATAACAGCCGCCGATTTGGCTTCGAATATAGACGCCAAGCTTTTCACTTTCTCCTCGGATAACTGGGAAAAACGGGGGTAAGACATGGGAGTGCCTTTAATTAACCGGTAATCGACCAGGTCGAAACCTTCTTCATGAACGATTACCGGGTTTAAATCCAATTCCAAAATAGCAGGATTTTCCGCCATGAACCGGGATACGGAAATGGTTAAACGAATAACCGCTTCTCGATCTAACATACGGCCGCGATAGCCATCGAGAACAACCCCTGCTTTTGTTTTCGATAACATTCGCAGCACATCGTCCCGGGTTAAAACGCCGATGCCGGTAGCGGCGTCGGAATATAACTCAACGTAAATGCCGCCCAGACCAATCATAGTAATAGGCCCGAAACTGGGGTCCTGTTTGGCCCCCACGAAAAGCTCGAAGCCCCTTTTAGCCATGGGCTGGACAAGTATGCTGAAATCTTCATTTTTCGATTCTTTTTTAAATTTTTCCATCAACCGGTGATAGGCGGCAGTCACTTCGTCTTTATTTTCAAGGTTTAATATAACGCCGCCGGAGTCCGATTTATGAATAAGCGACTCCGAAATAACTTTGAGCACCAGGGGGTATCCCAAGTCTCCAGCGGCGCTGGAGACTTCCTGCAAATTGGCGGTCATTTTCCCCTTCATAGGGATATCGAAAGCGTTTAATAATTTGTAACTTTCATCAAAATTTAATTGTACCGGTTTCATAGTTTCACCTCGATATATTTTTTTTACCATAAGTTTTTTTTATCATAATTTTTCTTATCATAATAAGAGTATTATATATAAACTATTACTATTTTTCAATAGCCTCCGGCGGGGGTGCGGCGCACCCACCCTCTTAGCCCCGGCTTGCATATCCAGGCTCAATATCTTAGGCATTTACGACTATTGCCCCTTAAACGCTCCCCCACGCAGTGGGGCTTTTGAAAAAGTTTGATCAAAACTTTTGATTAGCGATGCGTTTTTCTACCCCGAAAAACGTTCCTAATTAGTTCCCCGCGCCGCGGGAGTAGAGGCCGAGCTTTATACATATCCCGGCTGCCGCCCACACCGATACGGCAGTGGCGATTACCAGCACAAAACAATCGCTGACATCAGTCCGGCCGGCAAACAGGATTTCCGCGACTTTTGTCAGCAAAAAAAGCATCCCGAAAAAAAGAACAGCGGAGATAAGCACCCTGGCGATTCGTTTTAGAATGCCGCCCGATTCTTCGGGGAGGCCACGAAAACGCAGTAAAATAAAGCTTATATTCAAGCCTAACAAAACTGCCGTTACCCTGGGATTTACATGGGGAAGGAAAAACAATAGCAGCGGTAAAAGCAAAAAATAACCGGTAAAAATTAGCGACTTCCGGTCTAATCCTATCTTTTTTTCCTCGAACAAATAGACCCACAATTTTTCGTTCTTGAAAACGAATTTGTAAAATACAATCGTCACCGAAACCCCGATGAAAAGCCCACCCAGCACATCGGCCAGGAAATGCCTGCCTAAGTACATCCTGGACAGGGTAATGCAAATAATAAAAATTATTGCCGCGGCCCTGACCCAGGTTTTTTTAAAATGGAGAGCAAGGGAACCCCACAGGGTCACGGCATTGCCGGCATGACCGGAGGGGAAGCCCCAGGAATCGATGCGGTGAACTCTTAGATGCTCCACTACCTCACCGGGCAGTTTACCGAAGAAACTTTTTGCCCCCATGCTTTCGAAAGTTGTGGGGTTGGGATAACCTTTTTCCGGCAGCAGTACATTGCTGTCTACATTGGCAGGCCGGGGCAGGGCAAAAAAATTCTTTAAAAAATCGGTGATCAATCCATTCCAAACCACTGCGTGAGCCAGGAGAAAACCGAACCTGAAATTGACCCCGAACATAATAGCTACCACAATGGGCACAGTGGCATTACCGCGGCCTATCCCGGTAAAAAATTTGAAAAAAACAGTCAAAAAATCAGACGCAAAAGATTGCAGCCAAATGATGATCTCTGTTTGAAACATAGCTTACTCCTTACTACCTTGTTGGACTTCAGGCTGCATCCGGCATCCCCAGACGACGAAAAATTTCTTCTTCCCTGGAAATTATTCTCAAGAAACAATATTCTCACTTTTTAGCCGCGAAGTATAAATCCAAACGAAAAAGTATACCCGACCAGTTGCGCACAAAAAATTCATAGGTCCGGTCCCAACTACCGGCCCTCTTAAAACCTTGATGTGTTAAGATGATATGGGTTTTGCCCGGTTTGTTTTTTAGCGGCCGGAAGTTCACCACCACCCAGGTGGGCAGGGGCTTTTTATTCAGCGCCGCAGCCCAGGGAGGAGCAGTCCATTCAAAAGCCAGTTCTTTGCCTTTTTTAATCCACATTAACCTGGCCCCTTTTGTGCTGTTCGGGATACTCATGGGATCTGTGCGCGGCAGGAAATAAATTTCGTATTTGCCGCCCGGTTTTAGTTCGATTACCGCGTCTTTGCCGAAAAACTTGCGGGTGCCGTCAACAGTTGTCCAGAGTTCGAAAACCTTATCCGCGGGCGCATCTATCACATAATTAAGAATGATAAAGCGGTCGGTTTTTGTTTTTCCCTCCATAGAAAACTGTGTTTCCGCTGTCCCGGCATGAATACCCACCCGGCTTATAGTGACGAAGAATACAGCCGCGATTACCGCCAACATTAATTTAAATATCTTATCCTGTTTTTTCATCGTACCTCCTGGAGACCCCGGCGGGGCCAAAAACTATAACATGACAAGACATAGATTTTACTAAATAATCACAGGAAATGCAACCGCCTACAAAGTAAGCGTTCAGTTTTGGGAAAAGAAAAAACAGACTTGCCTCCGGCGGCCC
>JAGLSW010001115.1 GCA_023135565.1 Candidatus Aminicenantota bacterium
TGTAAAAGTTTGATCAAAACTTTTTATAATTGAGAATCAAAAGCGTTCACCCCCGCACCCATGAGACGTTTTTTGCACTTGCAATTATTGTCGCATCGGTTCATCACTGGGGTAAAAAAAAAAGAAACCGGGAATTTTTGCTTGAAACTTGTAATCCGCATTAGGTTTTCAACCGCGTAAAATGAAGTATTAAGCGGGTTTTCGGTTAAGTCTTCGGCGGTCGATTGTTTTTGAAAACTTTCTATACAAAAAAAAATCTACGCATAGAAACAGGATGGGTGGTATCAAAATGAATATAAGAAAACAACAGCAACTTTTGTCGCAACCATTTCGGTTTTATCGTTTATCAAAGAATATACTCGATAGTGCTGATAATAAAGGTTTTTCGAGGATCGTGCCGAAGTTGGCAAGGAACTTGCTATACATATAGCGTGATGATTAAAACAAAAGACATTAAATCAGTTAAAAATCGCAGTTTAAGGCAAGGCAAAAATAATAAATCTCTCCTCCTTTTAAGCATAAAAGCTTAACCCTCTCTCCAAAGGGTAAGACGTTTGGTCTTACCCTTTGGAAGACGGTGGGACCCCAAAACATCAACCCCTCAAAAAATCGAAATTTCAAAACATTAAAATTTTCAAACATTAAGATTTCAAGATAACCTCTAATAATTCCCAAACAATTTTTTTTCCAATTAACCGGGTGTGGCCGCCGTCCGTTTTCGGGGGATTCTTTTTTTAATTCGACAATAGGGGCAGATAAGCTTGACTTATAGCCGAAAATAAGAGAGAATAGCAGCTTAATAACACGACGTTTTTTCAAGACTGAACTTGAAAAAAAAACCATCAGGCGGTAGAAAATCGAGTGGCGTAAAATTTGCTGCTCATTACCGGCATGTAATGGCAAAGTGGAGTTTTTAAATGTCAGACGAGAAAAAAATTAAGTGGAAGGATACTTTAAACCTTCCGAAGTCACAGTTCCCGATGAAAGCGCAGTTGAGCCGCAAAGAACCGGAAATATTGAAAAAATGGCAAGAAGCGGATATTTACGAGAAAGTGCTGAAGAAAAGAGAAGACCGCCCGCTTTATGTTTTCCATGACGGTCCCCCTTATGCCAACGGCAATATCCACATAGGCCACGCCCTGAATAAAATTTTAAAGGATTTTGTGATTAAGGCAAAATCCATGGCCGGTTATATGGTTCCCTATGTCCCGGGTTGGGACTGCCACGGCCTACCTATCGAAATCAAAGTAGATCAAAAATTAGGCGCCAAAAAAAAAGATATGAGTATTATTGCGGTCAGGGAAGAGTGCCGCAAATACGCGGAAAAATATGTAAACATTCAAAGAGATGAGTTTCGTCGCTTAGGTGTTTTCGGGGATTGGAAGAATCCCTATACTACCTTAGAACCTACTTATGAGGCGACAGTAATAAATTATTTTAAATCATTTGTAAAAAACAACAATGTGGTGAGGAAGAAACGGCCCGTGTATTGGTGTATTTCCTGTGGAACCGCCCTGGCCGAAGCCGAAGTAGAATACGATAATCACACCTCGCCCTCGATTTACGTAAAGTTCCTCTTAAAAGATATTCCCGGGTTCTTAGAGAAATACAGCGGAAAAGAAATTTTTGTGTCGATCTGGACTACCACCCCCTGGACGATCCCGGCAAACCTGGCTATTGCCGTACATGCCGATTACGATTACTCTCTTTTCGAAATGAATGGAGAATACTATATCGCAGCCACAAGATTGGTTCCCGTCCTGGCCGACCTGCTGGGAACAGAGCACAAAATATTAGAACAATTCAAAGGGGAAAAGCTCGAAGGTTTAAACGCCACCCACCCTCTCTATGACAGGAATTCGCTTTTGATCACACAGGATTACGTCGTCTTAGACCAGGGCACCGGCTGCGTCCACACCGCCCCGGGACACGGTGAAGACGACTACCGGGCCGGCTTGGAGTATGACCTGGAGATCTATTCCCCGGTAGACCCGGACGGCTGTTTCGACGATACGGCGGGCAAATACGAAGGTAAAAATATATTTAAAGCCAATAGTGAAATCGTGACAGACCTGCGGGAGAAGGGCAGGTTGATCCACAGCGAGGATTTCGAACACTCCTATCCCCACTGTTGGAGATGTAAGAAACCGGTGATCTTCAGGGCCACGGAACAGTGGTTCATTGCCATGGATACCGCGGACCTGAGAACGAAAGCCTTAGCAGAGATCAAAAGGGTAAAGTGGCTGCCTACCTGGGGCGAAGAGAGGATCGCGAGTATGGTGGGCAATAGGCCCGATTGGTGTATTTCCAGGCAGCGCGATTGGGGTGTGCCGATTCCTGTTTTTTACTGCAAAGAGTGCAGTACGCCGCTGGTAAGCGAAGAAGCCGTGGAAAAAACCGAAGCGGTATTCAAAGCCCAGGGCTCGAATTCCTGGTATTCTTTAGATATCTCTGAATTTTTGCCTGCCGGCGCCAAATGTGGGGAATGCGGCAGTGCAGATTTTGAAAGAGGCAAAGATATCATCGACGTCTGGTTCGAATCGGGTTCTTCTTTCGGTGTGCTGGATTTTCGTCCCCGGCAGCAGTTCCCCTCCGGGATCTACATGGAAGGGGGAGACCAGTATCGAGGTTGGTTCCACTCTTCCCTATTGGTAGCGGTCAGCGCCAGGAACAGGGCGCCCTATGATATGGTCATCACCCACGGTTTTGTTTTAGACAGCAAAGGTCACGCTATGTCCAAATCTTTAGGCAACGTGCTGCACCCGCAGGATGTAATAAAAAACCGGGGCGCGGAGATAATCAGGCTCTGGGTGTCCATGGTCAACTACCGGGAAGATATGAGGGTCAGCGAAGAAGTACTGGATAGGGCAAGCGAAAGCTACCGGAAGATCAGGAACACCTGGAGATTTATGTTCGGTGTGCTGGCCGGTTTTGATCCCGAAAAAGACAGTGTAGAAGCAAAGGACTTCCGCGAAGTGGATCTTTTTATTCTCTATAAATTACAGGACTTAAAGAAAAAGATCCTGCAGTCCTATCGAGATTTCGAGTACCATGTTATCTACCACACTATTTCGAATTTCTTTACAGTTGAGTTGAGTTCATTCTACCTGAATTTTTTGAAAGATATTTTATACTGTGACAGCGGTAACTCGAAAAAGAGGAGAGCAGCCCGGACCGTTATTTTTAAATTACTGAAAGATACTCTTTTATTGATGACGCCCATTCTTTCCTTTACCTGCGAAGAGGCCTGGGAACATCTGCCTGATTTCAAGGGCAAAGAAGAATCCGTTCACATGCACACTTTTCCCGAAGTAGAGGAGAAATATGCCGCCCCCGGTATCGTCGATATGGAAAAATGGGATAAAATTATCGAAATGCGGGATAAGATTCTCAAAGTAATCGAAGCAGCCAGGAACGGAAAATTAATCGGCGATTCTTTAGAAGCGGCAGTCAGCCTGGAATTGGACGACGATTATTATGACCTTGTTTCCGGGAACGTAGACATCTTTAAAGAGATCGCCGTAGTATCTAAGATAGATGTGAAGAAAGCGGCGGCAGAAAAGATCAGCGTCGAGAAATCGTCGGGTAGTAAATGCCCCCGCTGCTGGAATTGGTTTGAAGAGGACACATCTGGGAATAAGTTCCCTGAAATCTGTCCCCGCTGTGCCGCTGTAGTCGAGGAGATGAATTTTGACCCTGAAAAATAAAAAAAAATACCTGTTGATTTTTACCTTTATTGTTATCGCGGACCAGGTTACCAAGTATATTATTAAAGCGACACTGCCCTTGTATGACAAAATAGACGTCATTAAGGGTTTTTTTCGCATCACCCATGTGCAAAATTCCGGCGCTGTCTGGGGAATACTTTCCGATCATCCCAACCAGTGGGTTTCTTTAGTGATAACCGGGCTTTCTATCGTGGCGTTGATCGTGGTATTCTATTATTTTTTTAAATTAGAAGCCGGTTGTACTTTCGAGTTAACCTCCCTCTCGTTCATTGTGGGCGGCGCTTTAGGAAACATTATCGACAGGGTAGCCCGTGGTTATGTGGTCGATTTTATAGACATGTATATCAAGAGTCATCATTGGCCCACTTACAATATTGCCGACAGTTTTATAACTGTAGGTGTGGTCATACTTATCATATCCGTCTGGAGGGGAAAATGCACCCAATTTTAATAAAACTCGGACCCATCACGATACACACTTATGGCTTTTTGCTGGCAGTGGGTGTATTATGCGCGATTATCTTAATGCAAGTGCTGGCCAAAAAGGAACAGGTCAACCGGGACATCTTTACCAATTTGGTCTTTTATACCTTTATAATTGCTCTTTTGGGCGCGAAACTGTTTCTTTTTGTGACCGAGATTAAATTTTATTTAACGAATCCCGCGCAGATAAAGTACTTGATCACATCGGCCGGGACTTTTTACGGCGGGTTGATCTGCGGCGCTCTTTTTGCCGCATGGTATATCCGCAAGCACAAGTTGAATTTCAGGCAGTTGGTCGATATTATGAGTCCGGCTGTAGCGTTGGGTCATTTTTTCGGCAGGTTGGGTTGTTTTTTTGCCGGCTGCTGCTGGGGCAGGGCTGCCGAAGGTTGTTCTATTGCCGTGAAATTTACCGATACCCAGGCCACCACCGGTGTGCCTTTGCATCAACCCCTCTATCCCACGCAGTTGATCGAATCGTTATTGAACCTGCTCAATTTCGTCGTACTTATGATCCTTTACAAAAAGAAGAAATTCACCGGCCAGGTGTTTGCGGTTTATATTTTTAATTATGCTCTGATTCGTTTTTTTGTCGAATATTTTAGAGGAGACCCGGACAGGGGGTATCTTTTCGGTGATTTTCATCAACCTTTCACCAGTTTATCGGTGCCGCAGTTGATCAGTCTTATCGGCATTGCCACTGCTATTATTATGTATCGTGTATTCAAGAAAAAAGCAGCGGAGAGCACGTAACAGGTTTTTGCCTCCGGCGGGGGTGCGGC
>JAGLSW010001116.1 GCA_023135565.1 Candidatus Aminicenantota bacterium
AGCCCCTCAGTGCCACCCCTCTCGAGAGGGGAATTTTAGCCGGTCAATAATCAAAAGTTTGGCCGCCGGAGGCAAAGTAATATCCTCCTTTATCGAACCGAAATCCCCTTACTTTCTCAAAAAAGTTGATTTATGCAACAAAATTTGCTATATTATAGACTTATGAGATTGAATAAATTACAAATCGAACATTTGGCCTTTAGCATTGTCAAGGGACTACTCTCTGAAAATCTAATTTTAACCGAAGATAGAGAAAAAATGGTGGCGGAGGTCCAGGAAATCATCGTAAAAGAGCTCGGGAAAGAGGACCAGCTCGATGAACAAGTTAAAGATATTTTAAAAGAAAAGTTGGACGAAATCAGGAACACCAATGTGGACTATTACGAGATGTTTAAAATGGTAAAGTCTAAGCTGGCGGAAAAGGAGAATATCGTACTATGAGTTTTAAGCTGTCGAGGAATAAAGTGAATTGTTTATCGTCGCTGATTACCACGCATATCGAGAAAAACGATGAATTAGACTACCTCGATGACATCGGCAATGTAAGGTTTAAAATTTTTCATCTCATCATGGACGAGCTCAGGTTATACGACCAGATCGAACAGAAGGTTAGGGAAAGAATGAAAACCCAAAAACGGACGGTTCCCGAGGGTTCCAGGGAGTGGGAAATCCTGTTTAGAAAATACATCACCGAAGAGTTGAGCAACTTAGGGAAAATATGGAACTGAATCTCTTCCAGGCCCGGTTTTCGAGCTGCGTCTCGAAAACGCCTATTTAATTTTCCATCCCTTTTGTTTGAAAATGTTATCTAATTTGGTCTTCTTGTAATTTTTTTTGTACTGTTCCCACAACGAAGCGTGGGCTGCGAAATATTTCCCGGCTTCCTCTTCTTCGAGAAAATATTTCAAATAAAGATTCCCTTCCTTGATCTCCGGTACAGTGTAATACTCCAGGGGGGCATTCTCCATTCCATTGCCTGCCGTTAATGTTTGCGGGAAGGGAACTTCCAGCAGGTCTTCGATATTGACGGCCTTCCGGTTGTTTTTCAGCCGCATCTCGAAAACATCCTGCCGCTTCCAACGATTGAATTCAGACGCCACCTCTTCCCACTGCAAATATTTCCTGTCCTTTATAATGATTCCCACCCTTTCGCCGGTGGGTAATATGGTCTCTTCTTCTTTAACCTTCTCAAATAGCGGGTAATCGATCTTAACAAAAGGCTTCTCCCCGATAAAAAAAATCTTTAGGTTTTCACCTCCGGCCTGGAAAGAAGAAGGCCAGCGAACCCGCTTCAACTCCTCTATAAAATGATGGGGTAAGAGATTTTTCAGGGTAATGCGGGAAAATCCTTTATGAAGCTGGAAAAACATAGGCAGGTCGTCGTACTTAAGATACGCTCTCATCTCCCGGGCCAGGAAATCCAGCCAATAATAATCGAAGGGTTTTAACTTACCTTTGACGATTTTCTCGATTTTGGCAAAATCCTGTTCTATCTTCTCCTTGCGGCTGTGAATATCCTGCAGGAGTTTTCGAGTGGGGGGGGCTGCTTCCCGGTACCACTCTAACACCGCCTGGACCACCCGTTCCCTCTCCTCCCTGTCCTGCAGGCGCGGCGCAGTGCGCAGGGATTTTAAAAGCTGGCCGCCGAAAAAATACTCCCGGAAAACCCGGATTTTCCCTTTTTCAATCTCGATCTTTTCCTGTTTTTCGTAACTGTAAGGCTTGAGATCATCTAAGATTTCCAGCGTTAGCTCCGAAGCAAAGGTAATCAACGGGATAAATTTGCTCTCTTTCTCACCTGTCTCCCGGTTCTCACGGGAATAAACCACGTCGAAGGGCAAACCGGCAATCATCCCCGGCTGCGCTTCGAAAAGCACAGACGTCCTGTCCAACTGCCGCGCCTCATTGTCACGCATGTACAGACCGCCTTCCCGGGTATATACTTCATCTACAAAGGCCGATAAAATGGCCCGGTAAAGCATCCTCACCTCTTTTGCCGACAGGGAACCTTTTACCTGCGGGACATCTAATCTGCGCCGCAGTTCGCGGTGGACTTCCCTGGCCAGGGCCAGCTTTTTGTGACCGATCACTTTTTTGTTTATGCGCAGGGCGTCCCACAGGGCCAATTGGTTGAGTAGATCGGAATTGTAAGGAGCATTGGAATATTTTTCTCCTATGTACTCCTTGTTGACAATGCCTTTTGTCTCTAAAATGGCGATTAACTTAATGGCGAAATCCACCACTTTGCGGTTGGCTTTGCCGGCTTCTAAAAGCAGCTTGGCGCTGCGCAGGGAAACCGGTAATTCTGCCATCCGGCTGCCTTCCGGGGTGATTTCCCCTGCCCGGGAAATAGCTCCGAAAATTTTCAGTTTCCTGGTTGCCTTGAAGATCAGGTTTTTCGCCGGTGAGTGAAAAAAGGGGAAATCCAGGGGGGCAATGCCACTTTTTATCAGCCTTAACACCACACTCTCTAAGTTCAAGCGCCTGATCTCCGGTTCCGGGAAAGGGAGCCGGTCCTGGATGTCTAACTCAGCGCACAGGAAATATTGGCCGCTTTTTACCCTTCCGGCTCTACCGGCGCGCTGCATACATTCCGCCGCGGAGATATCCACCGGGTAAAGCCCCTCGATGCCCTTGATCAGGCGGATCTCTTTTTTAATCCCGGAATCTACCACTGCGTCGATATCGTCTATAGTCAGGCTGGTCTGGGCAATATCGGTGGCCACGATGACTTTGGGAAGAGCATAGTGTTCAAACACTTTAGACTGTTCTTTCAGGGTCAGTTCAGCATGAAGCGGCAATATTTTTGCCTTGATTTTTTCCGCTGCCAGCATCTCTTTTAAACTTTCTATAAATTCTCCGATTTCGCTTTTGCCCGGTTGGAAGACCAGCACATTTTTTTCAAATTCTACCATCTGGGCTGTGTCGGGCAGGAGAAAGTGGGGATTGTTATGGTGCATGGTAACTGGAAAACCACGCCCCGGCACGGAAATCACCGGTGCGTTATTTAAAAAAACGGAGAGCTTCTCTGCTTGCAAAGTTGCGCTCATCACCACCACTCTTCTGCCTTTTTTTCGATAATAATTTTTATCTAAGTTTTTTTTAACGATCCCGATTAACACTTCCTGGTTTAAGTTCCATTCGTGCACTTCGTCTAAAATCAATATGTCGTACCTGCCCTGTTCTTTGATCTCGCGGATCATCTGTACGCCGTCGGTTACGTAAAACAAAGTTGTATCCCGCGACTTGCTGCTGTCGAAACCGGTCTGGAAACCGATCTCTTTACCCAGGTCGGTTCCGGCCAGTCGAGCTAAATAGAGGGCGAGGGAGCGAGCGGCGATGCGCCGCGGTTGGGTAACCATGACCTTTTTCTTTTGTTTCCACAGCCAAAGCGGGACACGGGTGGATTTGCCGGCGCCGGTTTCCGCGGTGATGATGGTCACCGGGTTTTTTTCTATCGACTCTTCAATGGCGCGCCGGTATTTATCGATTGGAAGTGCGGGTAACTTTTGCATAATTTTGCCATGATACCAGACAACAGCTTATAAAACAACCCCCCTAAAAAAAAACCCCCCACCCTTGCGGGTGAGGGGCCTTTTATTTTAGCTCTACTCTTTTCTCTGCTAAGTAGAATTAGAAGCTTACCCTGACGCCAAACTGGAATAG
>JAGLSW010001117.1 GCA_023135565.1 Candidatus Aminicenantota bacterium
AATTTATCTGAGCGCTATAGTCATATGAGAGTTTCGAGTCGAATTTTGTTGACAGATGCTTGGAGCAGCATTTTTTCAACCGTACCGAATTGTCGATAAATAGTAATCGCCAAACTCTACGTACTGTCTTAAACAAAGTAGTAAACCGGATAAAAGGCACCAGGAATTTTTGTGTTTTTGCTTTGGATAACTTTTTTGTGCCATGTCATTTTCACGGCGAAGAGATGAAAAAATTCAATATATTTTTCCGGGAAATGTTCACGCATCCCAAAATCCATTTTATTATTACCTATAATCCCAGTCATAAAAAAAGTATTAAAGAATACCTCGCAGGCTTTGGGGATATATTCAGTAAAAGGAGATTGCTATACTCAAACATGCCTCTCTTTACAGAACGGGAAGTAAAAGAGGAATTGAGAAGAAGAATTTCTCTCCGACAACCTATAGTGGATGAAATCTATGAATATACCGGCACATTCCCCCATCTGCTCCACCTCTATGACAAATGGAAGACTGTGGATTATTCCATCGACAAGCAATCAAAAATAATTGCCAGGACTTTTAGCGATGAAATATTCGATTATTTTAGAGAGTTGAGTTTAAACGCCCGTTTATTGATAGCCACCTGCTTATATGAAAACCTGATACCCGATAAAATCAAATATACGACATTTTATA
The DNA here is from genome assembly GCA_023135565.1 of Candidatus Aminicenantota bacterium. GTDB lineage: Bacteria > Acidobacteriota > Aminicenantia > UBA2199 > UBA2199 > JAGLQA01. The sequence goes on from JAGLSW010001117.1 coordinate 679, forward strand.
ACAAATTCCCTCTCTTTAAGCTTGAACTTCCCAAAGACAAACTGGAAAAAACGATCGATGAAATAGTCAATTACGGCAGCGGTTTATCCGGCAAAACAGAAGCGAATGCTTTCCAACTTTCCATTAGCAACAATGCAAAATTGTTTTCCGAAGCCGTCAAGCACATCTCCTGGATAGTGAATTTTTACACCTTGAACAAATTTACCTCTGCTCCTACCTGGGTGAATGCTTATAAAATGGCACGTACCTTTACCAACATTACCCGGAGCGACCTGGAGATAAAAAAAGCCATCGAACATCAAACAGAAAAATACAAAGATAAATTCTATATCGGCAAATTTTCCGAACATGGAATGCAAGCCCTAAAGATGCCTCTGACCACATTTATCGTTATTTCATTAGCGCCGTGGCAAAAAGACGTTCATACGGATGTTTTCCATGATTTATATATCGACTTCCAGGAGTTCTGTCGCAAAGCAGGGGAATCTATAATGTTTTATATCCTGCTGTTCGAGCTGCATGGTGCCTCTAAAAACGAAGTCAAAGAGGAACTGGAAGATGTAGAGCGTATTTCTATTATCGACGCAGCCATGATGAAAGATATTATCCTGACGGAAGCTCCAAAGGAAAAGGCTTCCCAATATATTTTCGAACAATTGGGTATCAGGGAACGGTCACCCTATACCACAGCCGGGGCAGTGCCGGACAGTTTGTTTTTCGGGCGGCATATGGAGATATCCCTAATTCGAGACCTGCCGGAGAATATCGGGGTTTTCGGTACGCGAACTATCGGTAAAACCTCGCTGCTTAGAAAACTCCGCAAAGCATTTCAATCGAAAAAACGCTGGAGAGTCTACGACATGGACTGTTCCCGCATCGAAAGCGAGGAATCGCTGCTGAAAAATTTGGCGGAGAAAATGGAGGTGTCCTTTGATAGGATATCCACTATGGAGAAATTCAGGAGATATGTCACCACAAGAGCCGGAGATGGTGGATACCGCTATTTGTTCCTGTTGGACGAGGTGGACCGGCTGGTGCAGTACGATCTCGAGCATAAAGAGAAAATATTCAACACTTTTAACCGGTTGTGCAACGACACCATAAAGGATCAAGAAACCGCGGCCCGGTTTATACTTTTCGGTTTCCAGCAGATGTTCGAACAGATGAAAAATCCCCTGTCCCGGTTATACAACTTTATGGTTTTTCTGCCCTTGCAGGCGTTGGATATGGAAAGCGCGATGAACTTAGTTACCCGGCCCATAGAGGACATACAGGTTCGCTGGGATAATAAAGCGGATGCAAAGTACCTTGTGGATAGTTGCTCCCGGCATCCTCGGCTGCTACAGGCAGCCTGCCATGCTTTGCTGACCAACCTGGATAGTAAATCAGAAAATAAGGATACCATTGAGCGGGCCGATGTGGATAAAGCGTTGACATCTCAAGCATTTCGAGAAATTTGTATGAGGCTTTATCATACCGAAGAAAAGGATAATTACGATAATGGGAAAGAAGGGAAAAAAGAAAATTGGAAAAAATCTTTTCTTAAACGAAAACATAGACAAGAGACAGAATCGCTGAAAAAAGAGATTCCCCCTAACCTCAAACAAGATGAGCCATTCTTAAACGATCTTCATCGCATTACTATCCTTTCAGCTATCCGTTTACTTTTCGCAGAGGAGAAAAAAGTTTTTACCATTACGGACATACAACAAGAGCTGCAAAGATATAAAATCGACGTTTCGCCTAATGTAATGCGGAAAATCCTGGAACGTTTGTGTCTCAGTGGAAATTTTCGTTTATTGGATGAATCCAACATACTCGCAAAAGAAGATTCAAAGCTTTTAGAAACGGCCGAAAAAATAAATAAAAAAATGAACATTGGTCATCCTGATGTTTATAAATACGATGAGTCAACCATTCCCAAATTCAGCTATGAATTCGGTATTAAAATATTTCCGAAACTGCTGGTAGCCCACTTCGGTGGAATCAAGCAGTGCGAAGAGGAACGGCAAGAATTAATCGAAAAGGGAGCCTGGAAAGAATGGCTCGGGAGGCAGTAATCAAAATGGAAGAGACTATTAAAAATCTTAAAAAACTTATTTTGAGAGAGCAATTCGTTAATTGTTACTCGCAAAAATTTTCCCCGGAGAACCGATCAACAGTTGAACAATTTCTCTCAAGCTTAAAGGCCATTCATAAAAACGTGATATACATAGACATCAACGGCCTTTTGTTTGAACAGTGCGAAGATGAAGAGCAAGAGGCGAACCTACTGTTAAAATTAATCGGCAAAGAATGGGATGCAAAAGGGCTTGGTGAAATGAATTTGAAGACCATCTCTATTGCCGATGCACTCTATAAGTGGAGCAATATCTTAGATACGGATAAAAAAGTCTTATTGGTTTTCCATTTACTTCGCTATCCATACAGCGAGAAAGAAAAAAACCTCCTGCGCTCGTTACGAAAAACAATCAGGAACGCGGACAAGATGAGCCGTTACTTAGGTATCCTCATTATCAGCAATCGTGCGGTTTCCCACTGGGAACTGTTCCCTGAATCCAACTTAGACGACCGGCATGTCGCTATCTTAGAGTGCTGAAGAACAAAGCTAATCAGCCCCTTCAAATCCACTGCAAGCCATAATAGGGTCGCCATAGCACCCGTCAGACTGCCAGGTACCCCAGTTGTTGTTGTCTGCAATCTGTCCGTTCAATGCAACATCCGCAGAAGCTATATTATCAACCACAATGAAGTTAAACGCCGAGAGAATAACTCCAACTATCATTAATATAACCATTATGAATTTTAAAATCTTTCGTTTCATTACTTGCCCCCCCCACGTCTCAGTATCATGCTTTCAATGTTGTGAGATCCGGTAAGCCTCATATAGAATAATTTTCTTTTGTTATGGGTACAACTTTGGGGCATTTCATATACAATCTTTTTCGGTCTCATATTTATAATATACATCAAAATGCGTACTTTGTCAACTTTTTACAATTATTTTTCCTTAGAGCCAGGACGATACTCTTTCTCAAATGAAAGGTATCGGTAGCTATATATCTGTACAAGAAGTTTCTCTATACAAACCTTCTGACCCTCGATTGCGGGTAAAACAAAAGTAATTTTGCCTGCCGGTGAAACGCCAAAGAGCATCGGTAGCTGCCCAGGTAAATATTTTCGATATTCTATATCACTGTATAATGGGAATGACGCCCCTGTCAATCGCCTAATGTCTGATTCGTTTTCCAGCTCTTTTCCTGGTACGATCCCGGCAGCGCGGAATTGCGGGGGTAAAGCATTGAGAACCTCTATAATCTCAATCAAGCACGGAAGACAATTTTTTTTTGAAAACGAAAAGAATATATAGAATGGGACATCAACAGCTTCTTCTTTTAAGTTTTCGGGGACAGGGAAACGATAGCAAATTGTTGTTTGCCGTTGCCTATAGATAACACTCCATGAGAAAATTACGCAAATAATCAATAAAACAATAACATAATTCTTCATATCAATTACTTTGTTTCTTGCACTTTATATTTCAATATCGAAAGCTTACCATTATTTCCTGATGTATCGGAAAAGGCATATAGCTCTAAGCTTTGCTCATCTAACCACATCTGCTTGCCGGGACTACCTGCCATTGGGACATCACAAAGGAGTTTACCTTCCGGGGTATATGTTAGCAACCTGAATTTTTCTGAGCCAGCATTTTGATTACTTTTGGCTTTCTCATACACCAGGAAAACATACTTAGATGTGGCGAAAAGATTACGCACATAGGCCTGCTTCTTTTGTTTTCTTAGGACAGCGGAGAAAGTCCTTTTTCTATAGTCCGTTCCCATTTTGATTCTGTCTTCTTTTCCCAACTCAACGAAATTGGAAACTTTACGATTTATATCATCCTCATCTTTAAAAACTCTTTTTTCTTCTCTTTGTCCTGTGGGGCATAGCTTGAGTGCGGTAATGCGAGGTGAGCATTCCCAGGCAAAGTACAGGTGATCACCTGCGATATCAATGTAGGCTTTAATGCCCATGCCCGGAAGTATTTGTTCCTGTCGATACACCGAGACGTATTCATCGAAATTTTTCAAGCCATATTTTTCATGTGATGCCAACAAATATGAAGTTTTTCCGTCTTCGATGTTTATACTATATAGATCGAACGGTTGGTTGTTCTCATCGGTTGTATATCCTGAAACAATCAATTGCCGCCCATCTCCACTAAACTCCATATCATATGCGAACCGGGGGCAATTTACGGTTTTTATAGGCGTGAATTCGACCTTCCCGGTCCTGGCGAAAATGAATGCTTTTCTTTCACTGTGGTTTGTACTGTAGTCAAATACGCCTAAGGTGCCTTTATAATTCCCTTTGTGAGGGACATAAAAGCAGTATCTCGGTTCGTTGAATTTCTTGGTTTCATCGAATCCATCGCGCCCCAGGGCTGTTACAAGTTTTAGATAATTTTTGTTTCCTTCGAAGACTTTCTCGAAAATTTTCACTGTCCTTGCTTCTGGATCGGGTATTACAAACAATTTATCTTCGGTAAGACAAAAAGGCCAAAAAACCTTTGTTACCAGGAAATTAGCTTCCGGGTCAACTTCAATCTTTTCAGGCCCGGATACTTTAATTTTGGCGTCCTGCCCGACAACCTCGCTGGGAATTACCAGCGTAAACGTTAACAAAATCACTAATGATGCTAATGTTTTCATAACACACTCCTTTCATTTCTTTGGTTAAGGGCGTTTCTCGCAATAGCAAGCCCAAACATCCATCTTTTCTCTTTCTCTCTGGCATTATTCCTTCCTTTCCCTTGCCATTTGATAAGCAGGGAGTAAATTGAAACGAATTGTGAGGTGATACTTTTTTGAATAACGTTCCACAAGACCCTGAAGACGTACAGCTACCCTCGTTTTTGAGGTTAATAACCGTACATAAAAAATTGTTACTTGTCCCAGCCAGTCTGCGACTCGAATTCATATTACTACACCTTACTTTCTCCATAATTATTTATAATAACACCCTCCCTTAGGTTTGTCAAGCTTTGGTCTTGATTTTTTTGTCATTTCTAATTTGTATTTCAAAATTAACAATTCCTTTTTTTTATTTCCATGCTGTATAGACAAAGCATACAGGTTATAATTATCTTTATCAAACCAGATTTTTCGCCCCATGTTACCCGGTAGTTTAACATCATTAAGAAATTTTCCTTCCGGGGTATAGATTTGCACTCTAAAAGTAGACACACTGCATTCATTATTTTTGCCTGTCTCATAAATGAGAAAAACATGCTTAGAAGTCGTAAATATATTTCTTATATAAGCTCTCTCCTCACGTAATTTCTCCCACTTTTTTAGTTCTCCTTTGTTATAGAATTTACTAAGTAGCGTTTTATCCCCTATCGCAAAATGAGAGGTGGTTTTCCCGAAAACCGTTTTATCTTGGGTCCGAAGATTAATTTTTATGATACGGGGTTCACCTTCCCATACGAAAAACAGTTTATCTCCATGTATATCTATGTAAGCCTTGATGCCGATGGACGGTATTATGTGTTTTTCTCTATACTCTGAAACGTATACTTCAAAGTCTTTTAAATGGTACTTTTGGTATGAAGGTAAAAGGTAATTGAGGTATCCCTTGTTGATATTTATACTGTATAGATCAAAGGGGTTCTCGTCTTTATCGGTGATATATCCCGACACAATTAGTTGATCACTATCTTTGGTGAAGGCCATATCATAACCAAACTTACGGCAATCCACGGTTTTTTTCAGTATGAAATCATTTTTTATCGATGTCTCAAATATGAATACTTTTCTTGCCAGAGAGTCATAAACTCCTATTTTTTTTTTATCCCGGCTAAAAAAACAAAACATTGGCCGGATAAAAAATTTGTTACCGAACCATGGGCCTAATGTTTTCTTAAATTTCAGAAAATTGTTCCTTTTAACGAAAATTTTTATACTTCGTGTATGATGGTCGGTAAATAGAAAAAGCTCTCTTCCCATAACGCAAAAAAATTCTGGAGTGACCTCGAAATTCGCCGCCGGGTCAATTTTAATTGTTTCAGATAATTGTACAGATTGCCCAAAAGCTCTATTCGGACCTAAAAACAAAAAAACGAGCGATAACCCTAATGTAACTAATGATTTTAGCATTCTTAATGTCTCCTGATTTCATTCTGAGATGTAATGGAAGGTAAAAAAAATCGCACGAAAACCGCAACTTGAGGCCCCGGAAACATACAACCATTGTTGTTCCATTTTTCAGTGGCTGCATAAACATTCTCTTCTGTCCCGGTCTGTCCCCAAAATAATCTCAAAATTATTTGGTGTCTTTGTGTCCATGTAGTGCTTTTTACCTTCATGTTTTTACGCCTCATCGTTTTTATTTTACGAAAAATTTATTTGACTGTCAAGCAAAAATTTGATAACTTCACTTTTTTTTTCGACACTTCTTTTTTTTTTTAAATTGTGGTAAAATAACAAACTAAATATAACGAAATAAGGAAGACATTATGAGTATTACCGATAACAGCGATTCTAATTGGAAAATTTTATTGGAGGAAATAGGCAAGGGAAATGTAATCCCCGTCATAGGTCAGGGGCTTTATTGTATGGAAACAGAAACCGGTGAGGAAGTTCTTTTATATGATTACCTTGCGACGAAAATGGTCGAATCTTTGAGATTAAATAATATCTCAAGTTCAAGCCCTAAATTCTCACAAATTGCTTTTCATTTTTTAAAAAAAAACAAGCTTAGCAAACTTAAACAGTTCATCGAGAAGACTTTACCTTCAGTGCAAATGATCCCGGCCAGCCCACTGTGGAAATTGGCTCGAATCAAACCTTTTTCTATTTTTATTAACACCACTCATGATCATTTCTTAATAAATACATTAAATCGAGTAAGAGATTATACCACAGAGGTGCTTTTCCACAGCTTCAAAGAAAAGCGCACCGATAAAGTGAAACAGGAAATACTTGATGATTTAGAAGCCTTCAACCGGTCCCTAATATGCTACATTTACGGCAGTTCTATCAAGAATAAAATTCCCGCATACACTGAAAATGATATACTGGAGACAGTCGTGACGTTACAGAGGGATATAGAAACAGAACCGAGAAATCCTTTTTTTCAAACGTTGGAAGAAAAAAGTCTTCTCTTTATCGGATGCGGATACGATGACTGGTTATTTCGTTTTTTTGTCCGTACTATTGCCAATGAACCATTTCAGACTTCCGAAGACCCACAGAAATGGAAGTTTGTCAGCGATGATGTTAAATCTTTCAATAGCGGTGGATTAAAGCAATTTTTAGAGGCATATAACTCTAATGTGTTTTTCTCCAGTAATGGTAAGAACTTCGTGGATGAATTGTTCGATAGAATAAACCCCAAGCATATCATCTCAGAAACGGAATTCCCGGAAACAGCGTTTATAAGTTTTTGTAGAACTGACCGAGAAACGGCCAGGCTGTTAGCTTCCCACCTCCGTAATGATGGCATTAAAGTGTGGCTGGACGAACGGAAGATGAAGCCTGGAGATGGTGTAGATAACACTATTATTAGAGCTATCGGAAAATGCCCTGTATTTATCCCCTTGATATCAGAATCTGCCATGCAGTTAGGAAAAAACAGCGAGAATCTGAATTATCATATCCGGGAATGGGAGAGAGCTCATTCAGAGAGAGTAGCAGGAAATAATCCCAAGGTCATTATGCCAGTTAAAATTGATGAAACAAAGTTGATGTATGGTCCATTCAAAGGTGATTTCTACGTCCATATTCCTAAAGGTGAAGGGAACGGGAAATATGAAGTGCTTCGGGGAAAATTACTGGAATTACAAAATAAAATGAGGTAGACATGAGTATACAACATAAAAATAACCCTTTTAAAGGTCTTTATCCATACGAAGAAAAGGATAGACATATCTTCAAAGGCCGTATGCGGGAATCGAAAGAACTATTTAAGTTGGTTAAATTGAACACCCTTACTGTGGTATACGGGAAACCTGGTATCGGGAAAACATCGTTGTTACATGCCGGTTTAAATCCCCAGCTACGAGAAGCAAACTTTCTGCCAGTCCCTATCCGGTTGGACTATTTATCACCACAGAAACCATTTTTATCACAAATTGTTAAAAGGATTCAAGAAGAATTAGAGAATTATAATATTCAAAAAAAGGGAAGGGGAAGTGATGTCCCTGTAGATTCATTTCGCCAAGGGGAAACTTTATGGGAATATTTCAAACGAGTAGATCATGTGGATCACGCTGGAAAACGGGTAACTCCTGTTCTTGTGTTGGACCAATTTGAAGAAATATTTACTGCTGCCAGAGATCACCTTGATCAGGAGAAATTAATGGAGGAGTTGTTCTATATAGTAGAGGATCAGGTACCAGATACACTTCTTGATGAATCCAAACAGGATGAAGATATGTATCAATTTATTCGAGGGCGTATTGCAGTCCGACTGGTGTTAGCGTTACGGGAGGATTTTCTACCTCAAATGGATTCAATAAAAAGACAAATCCCCTCAATCGACAGGGTGTTGTTTCGGTTACATCACTTGAACGGCGGGCAAGCACGAGAAGCGATGGGAATTCCCGGAGGATTCTATGATAAAAAAACACAAGATGGCATTTTGCGGCATTTCTATCCCGATAATTTAACCATAAATGAAAGATTGCCGGATGAGCAGTTAAAAGTAGAACCTTTTTTCTTAAATATTTTATGTTACCAAATGTTTGAAAAAGGAGTTTCATCACTCTCAGGAAAGGAAAAGGACGCCATCCTTGCTGACTTTTACGACGAGGTGTTGAAGAAATTACCTCTTTCTGTTCAAATAACAGAATTAATCGAAACAAAACTGTTGACCGATGGTGGCTTTCGAACTCCTTTATACCTGGAAAACGATCATCCATTACGAGAGGTTATTGATGAAGCCGTCAAACGGAGAATCCTCAGGAAATTGTACATTGATAAGAAGGTGCATGTGGAAGTCATCCACGATGTATTGATTCCGGTAATTAAAGAGAGAAGGAACCGGCGATTAGAGAAAGAACTAAAACAAAAAAAGCTACAACGGCAAAAGCAAAAAATATATCGAGTCGGTGCTGCTGCAGGAATCTTTTTCCTGTTTTTGGCTGTGTTTACCTTTTTCCAGATGAAGCGGGCGGTTCTTAAACATAAAGAAGCTGTAAATAATCGGCTTGCTTTAGAATCCAGTCAGGTTCTTTCAACAGATAATATAAAAGCTATCCGTATTGTTGAAGCAGCATATAAAATAAATTTACCGCAACCGCCCCCTTCGATTCAACGCATGCTGAGCACGACTGCTCATTCTGCTTACGAGCATCCATTCTACTCAGCAATTATGGAGGAACAAGAGGCCGTTACTTCGGCCACTTTTTCTCCCAAAGGCACAGCAATACTCACAACGTCCAGCAACGGCACAGCAAAACTATATAATCTTAGCGGATGCCCTATACCCGATTTCAAGATGCAGGGGAGAAGGATTTCATCAGCTATTTTCTCTTACAAAGGCGACAAGATATTTACGGCCTTAAATAATGGCACGGCTAAACTGTTGGATATATCAGGCAAACAAATAGCTGAATTCAAAAATGTAGGAACAGTAGATAGAGCAGTTTTCTCTCCTGATGACACTAAAATAATTACAGTTTCCACAGATAACATTGCCAAATTGTGGGCAGCAAACGATAGTAAAAATATAACCGACCTTGTACATAAAGGTTACATCACGAGCGTTGTTTTCTCTCCTGATAGCTCCAGAATATTGACAGCATCCTGGGATAATACAGCGAAGCTGTGGGATTTAGAGAAAAAGACATCGGTTGATTTGCAGCATAAGAATCATGTTTTGAGCGCTGATTTCTCTCCGGACGGAGAAATGATACTCACTGCATCTCGTGATGGAATGGTAAAACTGTGGGCTTTAAAAGGGAACTTATTGAACACCTTAAGGCACGGGGAAGCTGTACTGAACGCCCTGTTTTCCCCCGATGGCAAAAAAATACTGACTGTATCGGGAGAAATAGTAAAGCTTTGGGACACAAAAGGGGAAATCCTACTTGGTCTGAATCATCAGGATAAAGTTCGCAACGCTGACTTTTTCCCAGGTGGTGGCAGAATATTCACTTGGACCGGAAAAGCAGCAACAATATGGAATTTAAAAGGGGAGTGCTTAGTCGAGTTGGCTGGAAATACTGCTACTGTCTTAAAAGCTTCCATTTCTCCCGATGGCGATAAAATCCTTGTTTGCTCAGGAAATAACGCAAAACTATGGAAATTAAAAACCCAGCCACTGGTTGATATATATACGTATGCAGAGCCTTTTAGAAATGCCCTCGTTACGCCTGACGGTAAAAAAATACTCACCTGGAAGGGAATGACAGCGCAATTATTGAATTTGGAAAAGGGGAAAAAAGCTAAATATGATCTTGAACATACCGATCAAGTAAGAAACGCTGCCTTTTCTTACGACGGAAGCAAAATTCTCACCTGGGCTGGAAAAACAGTAAAATTATGGGATTCAGAGGGGAGGGGGGTAACGACTCTTAATCATAAGTTCCCGGTAACGAATGCTTCAATCTCCCAGGATGGAAAAAGAATACTCACTCTCTCTTTTCATACCACCGCAAAGCTGTGGAATTCCAATGGCACGCCTTTAGCCAACTTGACACATCAGGACATAGTAAACAGCGCTTCCTTTTTCCACAATGACAAAAAAATACTTACTGTTTCTTACTATACCGAAGCAAAACTCTGGGGTTCGGATGGACACTTTTTAGAAGAATTGAATATTGATATGCATGATGTAAAAAACACTTCTCTTTCTCCCAATGGTGATAAAATACTGACCTGGGAGGATAAATTAGCAAAATTGTGGGATTTGCAGGGAAATTTTCTGAAAGAATTGAAAGGACACACTTTACCTATTTTGAGCGCGACTTTTTCTGCACCGGAAATCGGCAAAATATTAACAACATCACAGGACAACACTGTCAAACTTTGGAACTTTAGAGGGAAGTGTCTCGCCAATTTGAAACACAAAGTACACGTTCGCAGTGCTGTCCTTTCCCCGGATGGCAAAAAAATACTCACCACTCTGGTTGATAATACAGTCAAGCTTTGGGATTTGAAAGGCAACCTTTTGGCTGATTTGGATAAGCATACTGATGTTGTCTTTGATGCAACCTTCTCCAAAGACAGCAGCAAGATTATCACGGTTTCTAAAGACGGCACGGTTAAACAGTGGTACACCCCGGAAGCGATTATAGATTGGCTGGATAAGGCCGCTATACCGCAGCTTACGCCGGAAGAGAAGAAAGAATTGGGCATTGCGGATTTTGAGTGAGATCGAGTACGGAGAAATTCTAAATAAATCCACACATTAGAGTGGGGATGCTTATCGCTTTTTAGGGGTACGTCAAAACTTCGACGACACTGTTCCGAACTGCGCTGCCGGAGTTAATAACTACGATGGCGGAGTTCCGAGGTGCAGGGGGGGGATACAGGATGAATTATGATTTATGAGTGATGAATGATGAGAGGATTTCTTTAAAAATTTGTACTAATCCGGGTAACCTGTGGGCCCTGTTTTAGCCGAAGGCTAAATTCCCGTCGATAGTAAAAAAAGCCCTTGACTTTACATCATATATAACGTAAAATGTCAGGGCTATGAATAATAAATGGACTGTAATATATTATGAAAATGAAAAAGAAAAATGTCCGGTAGCTGATTTTATAGATTCCCGCAGTAAACGAAATCAAGCTAAAATACTCGGCTTGATTTCTTTCCTTGAAGAAAAAGGCCCCATCCTTCCAAGACCTTATGCGGATTTATTAGATGATGGAATTCACGAACTCAGGATTAAACTGTCCGGTAACCAGGTGAGGATACTATATTTTTTCTGCTATAAAAACTATATCGTCTTAACCCACGCATTTACTAAAACAACCGGTAAGGTGCCAAAATCGGAAATAAAAAAAGCACGGAAATTCCGTGCCGATTTCCTGCAAAGGTTTAATGAAAACCAATTAAAGGAGGCTGCGAATGAAAACATTTAAAAAACATTTAGATACAAAACTAAAAGACAAAGAATTTAAACAATTATACGACGAAGAACGGGAATTGCTGGAAATATCTATGCGCATAATGGCGGCAAGAAAAAAATTAGGTATCTCACAGCAGGAACTCGCCCAAAAAGCCCATATTACCCAACAACAACTTTCTAAAATCGAAAGCGGCATGAATTGCAATATGGCAACATTCCTGAAAGTATGCCATGCCCTGAAAGTAAAACTCGACCTGATCTATACCGAATCCCCGGCAGGACGCGCCGCCAATTTAAGCATGTGACATAAGTCTTTGATGGTTTTCGTAAATTGTGATTTTTTCCCGGTGGATTCTTTAAGGTTCTAATAACTATTTTACAATTTCTAATAGATCAAAAAACCTCTTCTAAAGTCCCCATCTCACGACACCCCTCAAGAAATATCCCGATCGCCTCTTTTATCGATTCTTTGGCTTCAGCAATAGTATCTCCAAAACTGGAGACATTTAATTCCGGCGATAACGCCACATATACATCATCTTCTTGAAATATTTCAACTCTTATAGACAAATTCATGCGCTCCTCCCGCTATACTCGATTACTTCTCTTAGATATAATTCATATGCCTGCATTTCTTTTTACTCCAACTCTAATATAAACCGTTTTCCTCTTTTTGTCAATAAAAAATAGAAAAACCAGGTGCCGCCATGGTTAAATCCTAGATTTCCCGTCAAATTTGCCTTCGGCGGCCCCACCACGTGGGGAGGG
>JAGLSW010001118.1 GCA_023135565.1 Candidatus Aminicenantota bacterium
ATAGAGATGGTCCCGGTAATTTTGGCGGCCAATTCCATGGGGATCGATTCCAGTACGATGGCAAATACGCCGAGCTTCTCTAAGGCGGCGGCATCTTGTAAAATTTCCTCGGCCCTGCTTTTCAGCTTGCCCTGGACTTTGAAACCGCCGAATTTATGGACAGACTGCGGGGTCAGCCCTAAATGAGCCAATACCGGGATATCCGCATCTAAAATAGCTTCGATGACTTTGAATCTTTTCGCGCCGCCTTCTAATTTTACTGCTTCGGCGGCACCCTCTTTAACCAGGCGGACAGCATTTTCTACCGCCTGTTCAACACTGATATGGTAAGACTGGAAAGGCATATCGCTTACCACTAAAGATAGCGGCTCAGCTCGCGCCACCATGGAGGTATGGTAGACCATCTCCGCCATGGTTACTTTCAGCGTGTTGGCATGTCCCTGGAGAACCATGCCTAAAGAATCGCCCACCAGGATCAAATCGATACCTGCTTCGGAAGCTGCAGCGGCTGTAGGGAAATCATAAGCTGTAACCGCGGAGATTTTTTCTCCTTTTTTCTTCTTTTCCTGTAAAGAAACCACTGTTCTTTTTTCTTCAAGCTGGGGCATAGTACCTTGTTCCTTTTTTATGATCTTTAATCTCTTTAATGAGATTGGTAATGTCCGACTTCCTGTCTAAGTCTATCTTTTCCATGTTTACCACTAACAGCGGCGAGGTCTTATAATTGAAAAAATAATAATTGTAAGCTTCGAAAACTTCCCGCCAATAGTCGGGGGGGATTTTTTTTTCCGCTTCCGTGCCGGTATCATGGATACGGCGCAGCATCTCGGCAAAGGAGGTCTGCAAATAGATAACCAGGTCCGAAGCGATCACATTCTCAGCAAAGATATTGAATATTTTTTTATAAATCTCTAATTCTTCATCGTTCAGGACGATATGGGCGTAAATACCATCCCTGAAAAATATATAATCGCTGACAGTGATTTTCTGGAAAAGTCCCTTTTGACTGATCTCCTGCTGCTGCGCATAGCGGTTGAGTAGAAAAATCAACTGCGTCTTCAAAGTAAGAGAAGTTTCACTTTCACCCTGGGCCAGTTCGTTAAAATAGTCGTTAGCAAAGGGATTCGCCTTGTTATCGAGTATGAGTCTAGCGTTAAATTCTTCGGCAAGAATCCTGGCCAGCCCGGTCTTCCCAGACTTTATCAAACCGTCAACCACTAAATATCTAAATTCATTCATTAGACAAAGATTATGTCGCTCCATGACGGTAAAAAACAAAATGTGTTTCATAAATCAAGTTCTTACCGTCAGGTCCTTTTTTTTCAAGCTTAAGCCCTTACAAGGCGGTAATGAACCATAGGTCTTACACAACTCAAGTTCCCACAGCCAGGTGTTTTTTTTCAAGCTTAATCTTAAGGGAATATTATACCATATTATAAGGGCTTATGTAAATCAATTTTTACATCCCTTCCAGGGGTGCGGCGCTCCCACCCTCTCAGCCGCGTCTCCGGCAGGGGGACGGCGTCCCCAGCCTATGAGCCTCCGGCGGCC
>JAGLSW010001119.1 GCA_023135565.1 Candidatus Aminicenantota bacterium
AATGGGGGCGTCACCCGGCAGGGCCGCCGGAGGCAAGCCCGTTTTAGATTTTCCCAAAACTGAACGCTTACCATGAAACCGCTTTTCAATTCCCTGAACTCGTGATATAATAGTTTTTTAAGACTAAGCTTAAAAAAAAGCATCTCCTCCGCTAACCGGCTGGATATATTTTTCGAAACCGTCAGGTCTATGTTCGCATCTATTCCTTACGACATTTTCGTGCGCGGCCGGGAAGGTTATTACCATACTGTTATCTACCTGCTGCTGCGTCTAAGCGGTATTCCTGTCCGGGCGGAAGCGGAAACCAATATCGGCCGTGTAGATGCCGCGGCTGAAACCGGCACCCATATCTACATCATGGAATTCAAACTGGGTACTTCCGAAGAGGCCCTGGCCCAGATCAAAGAGAAACGGTACCACGAACCCTTTCTTAACTCAGAAAAATCTATCGTTTTGGTAGGCATCGGCATCGACCCCGCTACACGCAGCATTACCGACCCCAGTGTCGAAACGCTCAGGAAATGATTAGCCCGCATTGTGGGAAGGAAGGCTGACTTTTTTTATTTGCAGGGGAGTTTTTCTATCACAAAATTGCCGATGTTACGCTGCTGTGGATCGAGACCGACCCCCACCAGGATAACTTCTTTGCCCCTATTGAGAAACTTCTCCGGGTAGTTTTTTCTTTTGATTTGATCTAAAGCGGCCTGTTCCTTTCCCTTTCCTATTTTGAATTCCATTATATATATTTTGTTTCCTGTTTCCAGCACCGCATCGAGTCTTCCCATATTGGTAGGGTCTTCGGGGATAATATCGGCTCCGCTTAGTTTTAATATTAGGTAAATCACAGTGTGGTAATATGCCTCTTTTTCGCCCATAAAAATGTGGTAGGGGATGGAGGCAAACAGGGATTTTATTTCTCCTAACAGCCTGTCTAAATCATCCTCCGCCAGCGCCTTACCAATACGGTCCATCACCTGGCTGCTTATATCGATCTCTTTCCCGGTGTACTCCTGGAATAAATAAGTCAGGAAAGAGTCACGCACTTCTTTGTTAGGATAAGATAAGCGGTATCTCTTTTTTTCATTTATGTAGAAGACTTCTTTTATAGTCAGGTATCCGGTTTGAAATAACAGGGGGGTAATTTCCAGGTTTTCCACGTCGAAGCTGTCGAAAGTATAACTGCTGACCGGGAGATCGTCGAATTTAGATATATCCCGCCTGCTGTTTTTGATTATCCTGGTTAAGAAAGTAGGCGTCCCTGTGGAGAACCAGAAATTCTCGAAACTGTTTTCCTGGAATAAGCTCAATATAGACAAAGGATTATAGACAAAATTTTTACCGTCCCAGGAATAGCCGTTGTACCAGCGGCGAATTTTTTCTCCCAGGCTGTCCCCGGTAATACCCATTTTGTCTGCCATTTGCTTCATATGCCGGCTGAAATAGCGCTGCAATTCCGCTTCGCCGTATCCTAAAAGGGTTGAAAATGAAGCCGACATAGTAATATCCCTGAGATTGTTCAGCCCCGAAAATATAGACACCTTTGAAAACTTTGAAACCCCGGTAATAAATACGAATTTGATATATTCATCGGCGCTTTTCAGTACCTCGTAAAAAGTCCGCAGTATGTCGCGGTTTTCTTTTGCCGCCGCAGGATTTTCGATATGGTTGATGATGGGCTTATCGTATTCATCAACCAATATGACCACTTTATCCTGCTGCGCCAGTTTTTTTATCAGTTCATTAAATTGCTTGTCATAGCCTTTTTCTTCTAATTCGATCCCGTGGCCGCGGGCATTGGCATTGAGCATAAATTCCAGGGTCTCCTCTAATTCTCCCGGGCTGCCGTATTTCTTCCCTAAAAAATCGAGGTGAATTATTGGGTGTGTATGCCGATCCAACTTGTCGTATATCCATAGACCTTTGAAAAGTTCTTTATTGCCCGAGAATATCTCTTTTAGAATAGAAACCAGCAGCGATTTGCCGAAACGCCGCGGCCGGGATAAGAAGTAGTATTTCCCACCCCTGGCGAAGAATTCATAAATATCTTTTGTTTTATCTACGTAGAGGTAGTTTTCTTCGATCAGGCTGCTGAAGGTCTGGATACCGATGGGCAAATATTTCATTATAGAGATTATAGTATGAATACCTGCTTTTTGCAATAAAAATCGGTGTAACTATTCAGTTTTGGAAAAAATGAGTCTATCCGCCCTTCAATCACAAAACAAAACGGGAATGAACTGTTTGGGTGGGGTCCGATTTATTCAAAACTGAACACTTGCAAATCGGTTGGTAGGCCGATTTTCCCTACTTGAAAAAACCCTCCGGTTGTGCTATTTTAAGAACATGGAAAACACGCGCACAGCAGGAAATAAAAAAAACAAAAAAAGAACTATTTTTACACGAATTTGTTGGTCGCTTTTTTTTATCCTGGCTGTGATTTTCTTGTTTAACCTGAACTCTATTACCGAATCTTACGCAGAGAACCGCCTGCAAAAGTTGGGACTGCTGAATCCCCGCTTAGAAGTAAGAAACATCGGTTTTGGTAAATTAGATGTAAAATCCCTAACCTTAGGAGACCCGGGACATCCCGATCTGATCATACCCTCCGCTGCCGTGGATTTCACCCTGCCCGGTATTTTAAAAGGCAGAGTAAAAAAAATAGAGATCGCCGGGATGAGTTTGCAGGTAGATATAGACGCGGAAGGTGTGAGGCTAAAAGGACTGGAAACAAAACCGGGGAAAAAAACCGGGGGTAGGGTAGGAGCGGTTGACCTGCCTATAGAAAAGCTAAAAATCCACTCTTCTCTCTTACGTTTAAAACGCCGGGGGAAAACAATTTTGATCCCTTTCGAAATCTTCGCCGCTAAACAAGCGTCTATAGAGGGTTCAAACCCTGTCTCGAAAAAAAAGAGCCTTTTTGTTTTCTCCGGCAGCCTCTATCCCTATGGCGAAAAAATAAAAATAGCCGGCCGTTTCGATTTCTACTGCGGCAGCGGAAAGATAAAATTATCAACTGTTAAAATCGGTTTGCACAGGTATTTTAACGATCTGGCGGACATTCCTGCTTTTTTCTTCGAATCAGGCGCCGTTGTCGACAGCGAAATCCTTTTGCAAGATTGGAAAATAGCAAAATGGCGCGTATCCCTGGGCAGCGAAGTCCTGGATATCAATTTCCCCGGCGGCAGCCTGACCTGCGACCTGCACACAACTTTTAATATAGGCGCCGGGTTTAAACCCGAAGACATCACCCTAAAAGCAAAGTTTAAGAGTTTCGCCGACGGGAATGTACAGGTACAGGCGGATATTCCCTTCGCTCTAAAACTCCGGGGGAACAGCTTAGATACCCTTAAGTTCGACCTAACCGGGCTGCAGTTAAAAGACCCCCCCGGTATGGTTTTCGAGAAATTTTCCGGCGCTGTCACCGGCCTGCCCGGGCAATTTATTGTAAGCGGCGAATTCATCTGCGACTCCGCCCAGCAGTTGATTCCCCGGCTTTTCCCCTGGTTGGGCAGCGGGGGGAATCTCAGGTTGGCAGGCAGTTTCCGCTTCGAACCCGGCGGGGAAAATCCCGGTTTGAATATTAAAGGCACAGGCAGGGGCAGTGTGAAATTGTTCGCTCCGGGTGTGACGGCGAAATTAGATAACCTGATGATGGATTTTTCTTATTCCACGAAAGCAAAAGGAGAAGAGATCGCCGCTAACATCGGTTTTAGCGCCCATGGAGCAGAGATAAAGTATGAAGACTATCTTTTTTCCGCCAAAAAACTCGTTTCCCGGAAGCGGGTAACGAAAAAAATCAACAAAGATATAAAAATCAACGGTAATTTAAAAGTGATTGCCGGGAAAATAACCGGCAGCGGCGATCTCCTGGCGGAAGGAGTAAACCTGGAACTGCCCTGGAGTATACCGGCCCCTGGCGGGCGTTTGCCTCCGGCGGCCAAAACCCTTTTTGAAAAAAGGGTTTTGGATTCCCAAAAACTTCTATTTAACCGGCAGGTTCGAGGGGATCACGATAAGAGCAAAGGCAATTTTCTTAACGATTATTCGCATCGAAGGAAAATTTTGCCGGGGAAACTCGGTATCGAGTCTTTTAAAATAGCCGGTCTGAATCTGGGCCGGATTATGTGCCGGGTTTCCCAGTTTAACGAAGGCTTTGCTTTTTCCGGGAACATCCACACACCGGTAAAGAACTTAGCAGCCAAGATTAACGGCAGTTTAAAAGCGCCGGACAGCGGTTTGCAGGCTTTGGTGAATATTGCGGTAGAGGAAACGAATCTACCCGCGGATACGGATTTAGGAGCGCTCCTTCCCGCACTAAGTGGATACGCAGTGTCCGGCGGTGTTAAGCTATCCGCCGGGATTTCTTTAGACGCGGGCCAAATAAGAAGCAGCGCCGTTTTAAATTTAAAGAACGTAGACCTGGATACCGGCCCTGGAGGCATAAAATGCAGCGGCATCGAAACCACACTTAAAATGACAGACCTGATCTCTTTCACCTCGGAATTTTCCCAACAGTTGTCTTTTGCCAATTTGGATATCGGCGGTGTGGCGGTGAACGGCGGCTCGATTATTTTCCGGGTAGAGGATGCCGACACCATATTTATCGAAAAAGGGGAGTTTTCTTTTTGCGATGGCCGTGTATTGCTAAATCCTTTCCGTTATGAGCTTGCAGCGGAAACGGGAGAGGATTTTCAAATCACCCTTTTTTGTGATAGAATAGATTTCGATAAAATGGTAAACATAATAATGGGAAATGAGATTTCAGAAGGTGACGCCCAGTTGAACGGGATTTTGCCCCTTACCATATCCAAAGGGACGCCGGTATTCGGCGACGGTTATTTGTATTCCACCCCCGGCGTAAAAGGAAACCTAAAATTCAAAGAGAGCAAAGTGATTTCAGGAGGCGTACTGATTGTCGAGGAAGCCATGAAAGATTTCGAGTACGAATGGATCCGGGTAAAGTTGGACTCTAAAGCGGAAAGATTGAACCTGGAGGTGCTGATAAAGGGCGAACCGGCGAATAAGCTGCCCCTGACATATGATGCGAAGACGAAGGATATTGTGCGTGATGAAGGAGGAAAACGCCGGGTTCTGCTTAAAGGATTGGAATTGAAACTGCGGTTTATAGACATCGATCTCAAACAGCTTTTGCAGGACGGCACCAGGATTTATTTTCTCGATAAAAAAGGGGACGGCGTCCCCAAACTATAAGGGTGATATAAACCCGATGTAAGAAATTTTTAAGGAGTAAGAAAAATGAAAAAAAAGATTGTAATTTTGTTTTTATTCCTGTTTGTGGCCGCGGCAGGGTGTATCAAGGTGAAACATGAAATGATCATTCAGCCGATCCAGGTGACAGTGGAGATAAAGGTAAAGATCGACAAAGCGTTGGATGATTTCTTTGCCGACATCGACGAATCGGGAGAGGAAGAAAAAACAGGAAAAGAGAAAGAAAAGAAAGAGGAGGGTAAAAAATGAAGTGCAAAAATTTAGTAATATTTTTGATTGTGCTATTTATTTCCGGCGCTTTTCTTTGCGCTAAAGATGCAAATGTAAAGGAGCGCATGTTGAAACGGAAACCTTTAATCAACGCCTTAAAGGACCAGGGCAAGTTGGGTGAGAATAATGTAGGCAAGCTGGCGCCCCGGGGCGGTTTGAACCCGGAAGAGAGGCGGTTGATGAACGAAGAGAATGGCGACCGGGATATTATTTACGGGAGGATAGCCCAAAATATGAATGTGTCGCCGGCAGAGGTTGGCAAGCGGCGTGCGGCACAGATAGCGCAGCGGGCGAAGCCCGGTCATTGGCTGCAGAACCCCCAGGGCAAGTGGTACCGGAAGAAGTAGGGCACCCCGGATTACGCCGATTATAAAGATTATGAAAAAAAGGGGACAGGCTGGAATGCCCTTTTTGGGCCTCCGGCGGGACATGATTACTGCATACCGCGTCATGGCGACTGCACCGTAGGTCAGGGTGGCGCTTTTGATTCTAAATTATAAAAAGTTTTGAT
>JAGLSW010000112.1 GCA_023135565.1 Candidatus Aminicenantota bacterium
CGTGGTGGGGCCGCCGGAGGCAAGGTTTGACGCACTACTACTATAAACAAAGGGGTCGGCGACCCCAGCCCAAAAAGGAGGCATTATGGAGTTTGACATGAACAATCAAGTTCGTTTACAAGGATTAACCGGCGATTTCAAAGAGAGCCAATTTCCTTTGGATAAAGAAGAATTTTTTATCGGCAGGCTGCCCAAAAACGATATGGTCATCGATGAAGAAACTATCTCTTCGCAGCACGCTAAAATAATCAAAGAAGGAGATCAATTCGAAATCTATGACCTGGGTTCCACCAACGGCACTTTCGTTAACGGCAAAAAAATCGATAAATCTCCCCTGCGCACAGATGACAAAATCAAATTCGACATTTTTGAATTTCAATTCATCAATCCTTTCGATGTGCCGAAAACGGTGTTATCCGAATCCGTCGATCCTGATGAAATCAAAAAAACCATGGTTCGTCCTTTACCCCAGGCAGCGCTCGACCAGGAGGCCACTCTGCAACTGCCGACGCCGGACGTCACCATGCGAATGCCTACTGAAGGTGCAACGATTCCAATTCCGAATCGAGAAGCAAAAACGCCAACCCCTACCGGGGAAGAAACCATCAGGCTCCCTGTTCGAGACATAACGCCGCCACCGCCGCCACTGCCTACCCAGGAAGAAACCATCAGGCTCCCTGTTCGAGACATAACGCCGCCACCGCCGCCACTGCCTACCCAGGAAGAAACCATCAGGCTGCCGGCCCAAGAACAACCGGTGCAGACACCTCCCCCTCCGCCAAAACCACAAGCAGCAACCCAGCCTGAACAACCGGTGCGGGAAGCAGTGCAGCCGGAACAACCGGCGCCGCAAATGTATCCCCCCGCCGCCCCAAAAAAGGGCAATATTTATGTAGGCGTTGTCCTGGGAGTTTTGGCAGCGCTGCTAATCGGGTACATAGGGGTTATGTTAGGCATCTGGTCCGCCGCTAATTTTTCTACAGCTAATATGCAAAGGCTGCCCACAACCTCGATTGCCATCTTCCCCCTTTATCATCTTCATACGCCGTGGCTGCAAGCTCAATTTAGTTTTTCCACTATTATTATTCTTTTGGGCATGCTCGCGGGCTTGATCTTAGGAGGCGCGCTAACCCAGCGTTTCGCCCGTGGGAGCCGGTTGAAGAGTGCGCTGTTCTTCAGTATATTTTACGTTCTCAGCATATTTGCCGCTCAATTGGCGGTGATGGAGTTCAGGTTCGCCTTGTTTACCCGATCCTATTACAGCGCCGGCCTGGGCATCCAGCAAACACTACTAAACATTCCCGTTACC
Organism: Candidatus Aminicenantota bacterium; assembly: GCA_023135565.1. GTDB lineage: Bacteria > Acidobacteriota > Aminicenantia > UBA2199 > UBA2199 > JAGLQA01. The sequence goes on from JAGLSW010000112.1 coordinate 1,310, forward strand.
GTCATTTATATATTTTTGGTTTGCTTAATATTTTCTTTTATCGGCTCATTCCTTTCAAAAAGAAGCCATTGAATGGAGAAGCGAAAAGGGGAGATAAAATAGCCCTATAGATTTCACGAATGCCCGTTTGCTGAAAGCGGGATGCCGAACGCTGAATGCCGCTAACAATTAAGCTCCACCGGGGGCTTAATTGTTACTCCCTGGAACGCACGATAGTGACAAAATTTAAAAGCATCCGCGGGTTTAAGAATTCCGGGTGGAACTGGGTGGTGTAAATAGGCAGGCGGCGATGTTTTATGGCTTCCACTTTGCAGGTCCCGGAGTGAGCCAGCAGGACAAAATCTTCGGGCAGGGTAATGGAATCAAAATGATTCTGCCTGACCATAAACCTATCCGGGAAACCCTGGAAAACCGGGTCGCGGTTGTCGATTTCTACGAAAAAATCCCCTACTTCTTTTTCCAGGCTGCGCAGCAGTTCCGCGCCGTATAACCTGCCGACGATATGATGACCGGCGCAAATGCCGAATACCGGTTTAGCGGCGGTTTTGATCCACTGGAAATAAGGCTGCCGACTGTCCGCGATATCGTTGCCCCGGGGCGAACCGGAAAGAAAAACGCCTTCATACTCGCTTATTTCGGTTTCGAGGGTATCCTCGTATTCGATGGTTTTAGAGTCGATACCGGCATCTTTGAGAATTTTCTCTAAAGGTTCGCAAAACTCGCCGATGCCTTTTTCCGCATTATTTACGATCAAAAACATTTTCTTGCCTTTTCGTGTTGTCGATATTTGTCGGTTGATATGATCTCTTTTAGCAGCCTTACTATACGGTTTCGGTCGATATTGTATAATAGAACTGTTATTTTGTCAAGATTACACCCAGATTCCTGTCAAATTGCCTCCGGCGGCCAAAAACCTTTTTGTAAAAAGGTTTCTGGACTTCCAAAAACTTTTATTAAACCGAACACTTCGATTCATGTGTTAATTGATTTATCCTGGTCCTGGTGAGAAATGCGGATTAAGTTCCGG
>JAGLSW010001120.1 GCA_023135565.1 Candidatus Aminicenantota bacterium
CTTTTGAAAAAGTTTGATCAAAACTTTTGTTTAAAGAAAAACGCCCCTATTTACCCGAAACGGGGCAGTTACAAGTTTTTCTTCTTGAACCATTTGTAAGTACGCCGGCCGTGAATCAACTGCTCCAATTTATCGAAACTGCTCTCTACCCAGCGGGCGCTGCGGTACTTCAAAAAATGATTCAAGCGGTTATAAACGAACCAACGGGCCCGGCGCGCAAATATAAACTCAGGCATCAGGTGAGTCTTTAATAAAGAGATATAATTATCTTCTATATTTTTGTTGTTTTCTATTTTTTCTATAATAGCCCGCGCAGCCAGTTCCCCACTCTTGTGGGCCTGGTAGATACCTTCACCCAGCATAGGGTCCACTAACCCGGCGGCATCACCTACCAGTAAGATATTGCCCCACACCGGTTTTGTAAGAAAATTGCCGAAAGGCAGCGGGTGGCCCCGCAGTTTTTTCCCGGTACTGATCCCGAAATCGGCAAGAAAAGTCCTGAATCTATCGCTGAGGTCTGTGCCGTTTTTTCTTTCTAAGCCGCCCATGCCGGCTATCAACCGCTCCCGGTTGGGAAATATCCAGGCATAACCATAACGAATATACCCGAAAGACAAAATAGGATAAGTAATCGCCGAAAACTTCTCTTCCCGCTCTATCGACACTTCCAGCGCATATGCCAGGCCGCGCCGCCAGCCCGAAGCCGCGATTTTGTTCTCCCGCACCAATTGACTGCGTAATGTGCTGTTGGCTCCATCCGCGGCAATGATAAATTTCGCCCCGATTGTCCTGCCGCCCGCAGTCACTAATTCGTTCATCCCCTCTCCTCCGGGGCGCTTCCCGGCAAGTCCGGGAGAGTGGATTACCGGCTGCTCATTAGCGATTGCCGTTATTTTTTCTCCTACCGCTGTATCGGCCCCAGCCTCCCTTGCCTTATGCAGCAGGAAATCGTCGTAAATAAAGCGGTCGATAAAATAAAAAGTATGGGCGGAATCTTTTTTTATTAAAACGTCACTCTTATAACGTATTTCAAAATGGTTGGAATTAGAATCTATGATCTTATTTTTACTAAGTGACGCAGGTGATTCGGCAAAGATATTATCTAACAAGCGGATGGTTTTGCCGGTGAGAGCGCCCCCGCACAGCTTTCTCCTGGGGAATTTTTCTTTGTCTAAAAGCAGTACGCGGTACCCTTTTTTACTCAAAATATAAGCAGCGGTAGAACCGGCAGGGCCTGCACCCACAACAACTGCGTCATAATTTTTCACCGCTTCACTCCCCTTCCGCCTTGCCTGCACGAACCTATAAAAACTCCGGCATAAAAAAATTGCCGGGACGCGGAATTGAACCACGGACGCAGGGATTTTCAGTCCCTCGCTCTACCGACTGAGCTACCCCGGCAAATAAAATATAGGTCAAAATGATACCCGAAAAAACCATTTAAGTCAAGATTTCAGGCGATAATTTTTTTATTTTTCCAGGCTAATCCAAAAATTTGGAGAGAAAATCCAAAAATTTGGATTTTTTTGGGGTGTTTTCCCGGAGATGCTGGATTATCGCGAGTCGTAATTTTGGCATGAAAATTGCTGTTAAATATTACGTATTATGAAAAAAAAGAAATTAAACCACAAGGAGGTTTTAATGAAAAAGTTTTTAGTCGCATTAGCGGCAATTGCGCTGCTGTCCTCATTAGCTTTTGGACAGGCAAGAGGCGCAGACATCTACGGAACGGTTGTTCTGCCTGATGGTTCTGCTATTCCCGGTGTTGCAGTCTCGATAACCGGTAATGTTATCGGTGCAAAAAGCACTGTTACATCGGAAGGAGGCAAC
>JAGLSW010001121.1 GCA_023135565.1 Candidatus Aminicenantota bacterium
TCAATTTAGGTGAGCGCTATAGAAACATTTACCGTTTTGGAGGAAAAATTGAAAAAAAGTGATTTGTTCTTTAACATAGGCATCCCGGTTTTATTTGTCGGCATTATTGCTATCGTTGTTTTTAAATTTATAATACAAGAACAAAACCCGGGTTTATTTGCTGTCAGGGAATTGAGCAGTATATCGGTTGTCGATTTAAATAACAACAAATTAAACCTGATGGATTTGTTAGATAAAGATAATGAAACATACTGCTTTCTTTTTGAGCTGACCAATTGTTACTCGTGCATTTATAACGGCATTGAAGATCTAAAAAAACTTAAAAGTTCCGGTTCAAATTGTATTGCTATTGCGGTTCACGATTTAACGGACGAGGTGGCGGGTTGGTCGCAGAATCATGATTTTTCGCCTTTTTTTGTTCTCAAAAAGATTGATTTTTACAAATATTTCCAGTGTTCGACAATGCCTGTGCTTTTTAGCCTAAAAAAAGGAAAGGTTAAGGCTTTCAGGTTTATCACTCCTTGAGAAACATTTGCCTGGGATCAGGTCTTTTTTTGCCACATTTTTTTGTACCGCGTTGCGATCTAAACCAAACCGAATGAATCGGGAAGGCCATTGATATAAAAGGGTTTCCCCAAAACATGCCCTGGTTTTATGCTCAAAATATACACCCCAGGTTGTATAAATGGCGATTTTTCTGTTTGTCAAAAATACAACCAGGGGTGTATGTCGAAAGCCTTTATAATCAATGGTTTTCAGTTTTGCGAAATTGCGCCTCTTGAAAAACGCCTATATACCAGCATTTTTTATTTGAGAAAATTGTTCTATCTCTTCCTGCCAATGCGGGGAAATTCCCAAAAATCTTCGACGACAAAGGGAATTTTGGGGACAGGCAAGAAGATTTTCGACCCTTTAAAGGGAATCCTGATAATATTGAAAAATCTGCAATGATAGAGAGGCTTTATAGGACAAACAAAAAAGATTCCCTTTAGAGTTTACGAGCACATTCCCCTCTTGAGACTTGCCGGGAGGTGGTTCCGATTGTCGAGGAACGAGACAATCGGAAGCGGGGTGTGTTAAATCTTCGCAAAAAAACAAGCTTTCTCTGCTTAGCAAATCCACAAATAATACTTCTTTATTTGCCATATAGGACTCTAAACTGCTCTCTTATTTTTTGCTTGTGGTCGGGGGGAGGTGTTTTGCCATCGGGGACGAAATCATCTATAAACCAATCGCCTGCGCCGGTGTACAGCCAGTCGATATTTAAGCCGAAATTCCATGTCACATATACCAATAAATCGGTGCTGGGGAATATTGTGCCTGCCTGGTAATACTCTAATATCTTTCCCGGCATATGAACTTTTTTGGCGAATTGGTTGAAGGTCAGCTTATAGGTTTTGCAGATTTTTTTAATAAAAAAAGTTAACCGCCTGCCGATTGTTTGTTTTAAAATCAGCGCGGTATCCGGTTCTGCTTTAGGATATTTCGAGGTATCCCGGCCTCCGCTGTTTGTTGATTCTATCATGTTTCCTCCTATGATCTTTGTTTCTATCCGTCGATCGCGTATCTTCTTTGCCGGAAAAATACGCTTTCCGGGCAAAGTTCGTCCCGTTAAACAAAACCAAAACGGGTAATACCGGCTTATTTTGCTATTTTGTTCGATCATAACGGAATTATATAAGATTTTACCTGATATGTCAAGTAAAATCTGATTGTTTTGCGTCCCGCGAAGCCTGGATCAGGTCTTTTTTTGCCACATTTTTTTGTACTGCGCTGCGATCTAAATCAAACTGTAAAAATCGAAAAAACTGCTATAACAAAGGGTTTACCGGGAGCGCGGCCCGGCTTTATGCTCAAAATGTACAACCCAGGTTGTATAAAAAACGATTTTTCTGTTTGTCAAAAATACAACCAGGGGTGTATGTCGAAAGCCCTTATAATCAATGGTTTTCAATTTTGCGAAATTGCGCCTCTTGAAAAGCGCCTATATATCAGCGTTTTTATTTGAGAAAATTGTTCTATCTCTTTCAAGCGATGCGGGGAAATTCCCAAAAATCTTCGATAACAAAGGGAATTTTGGGGACAGGCAAGAAGATTCCCGTGGGGCTTTCCTTCGAGATTCGATGTTCGGTGTTAGATATTCGATATTCTTTCCGGTTTGGGAATATCCCCGGATTATGGTATAATTCCATACTATGGGACGATCAAAAAGCACAGATAACCCGGCAGCAAAAAATTTCGCAGACAGGCTTAAAAATTTCAGGAAAAATATACCCCTTTCACAAAGAGATTTTGCCGAAAAGATGGGTTTTACCGCCGGTTTTATTTCAGATTTAGAAAATGCGAAATCGAAACCCTCTTTCGATTTTTTGCTTAAGATCGTAGACGTTTTTAATGTCAATCTCAACTGGTTGATTTTCGGTTACGGTGAGATTTTTTACCGGGAAGGTGAGGTAGATATAGAGGGAGAAAGTCTCCTTTCCGGTCTCGAAGACAATGTGCTCGATTTAATCAAATATATGAAAGAGTCGGCCATCGCTAAACATTCCATCTTAGGCTTTGCTTTGCGATTTCTCCAGGAAAACAGCAAAACCATCAATAAAGAGATCGCCTTAAATAAAGCGGAAAAAGATGCCCAAACTCAAAAAAAAGGAGGCCAATCATGAAGAATAAACTGTTTTTAAAAGTAGTAATCGTGGTTTTTGTTTTATTTGTTTTTAACCCAAATCTTAATTCTCGCATATGTGCAAACGGTGCCGGCGGCGGCTACG
>JAGLSW010001122.1 GCA_023135565.1 Candidatus Aminicenantota bacterium
CTTTTGAAAAAGTTTGATCAAAACTTCTTATAAGCAAGAAGCCATTCTGCCCTTAGCAGCACCCCTTATAGGGCGCCCGCGCCGCGGGCTCGCCAGTAATTTAACAGGTCTAACAGGGTTTGATCTATACTATACCGGGGGCGAAGATCAAACTTCTCCCTGATTAACGAACAATCTCCCGCCAATTCAGGTATATCCACGGGCCTTAACCTCTCTTTCTCCACTACTACCTCTATCTCTTTCTCAGAAAACGAAAGCAGCTTGTGAAGTATCTCTTCGATAGGGTAAGTTTGCCCGGAACATAGGTTGTAGACGCCTCCCCTATCCCCTTTTTCAGCAATCGCTTTTAAATAACGGACCGTGTCCCTGACATCGGAAAAATCCCTGACAGCAGACAGGTTGCCTACTTTTATTTGCGGTTCCTTTTCTCCCCTCTCTATAGCGGCTATCTGGTAAGAAAAGTTGGAGGAGACAAATTTTTTGTCCTGCCCCGGGCCGGTAAAATTAAAAGACCTGACTTTGATGACGTCCAGGTTCTCAGCGGTAATATAAAGGTCCGCCGCCATCTCCATAGCATATTTGGAAAGCGAATAGGGATTCCTGACCGATGCCGGCGTACTTTCGTCGATTAGCTTCTTCCCGGTATTACCGTATACTTCAGCGGAACTCATTAAAATAAGCCGCGCCCCGGGAGAAAACCGGGTCACCGCTTCCATTAAATTCACACTGCCGATAAAATTAACTTCGTAGGTTAATAGTTGATTCCTCCAGGCAAACCCCACATTGGTCACCGCGGCCAGGTGAAAAATAATATCGGGATTTATCTTTTCCACTAAGAGAAAAAACCTGTCCCTGTCCCTGATATCTATGTTAAAAACTTCTAACCGGTGCGACCGGAAATCAGGCACCTCGGTAATACCGAAAAGTTCGTTTTTCCCTTCTTCTTGCAGGAGACCGGTTAGATATGACGCCAGGAAACCGGAACAGCCTGTAATAAGAATCCTTTTCATTTAACCTATCCTACCTTCTCGTTTCATATTCTTTACTTTTTACTCCTATCTTTGTGAGCCTAAGAAGTCTTTAACCATACCGATGCTGCCGAAAGAAATACCGAAATTATATTGATATTTGAGATCGCCGTTAAACATGGTGTACATCCTGAACTCCGCATTAAAATAGATACATTGATAATTATAAGAAGCCAGCACCGATCCGTACCTGAATTCATTCTCGGTTACATCATAATCTATACCGGTTTTTAACCGCAGAGGAAACCCGGGGATATTTATATCGAGATCACCTCGTAAATAGGTTTTATTCCTGAAAAAATTCTGTCTGTAAGGATTCCGGTATATGGTGTAAGCTGCGGAACCTTTTATTATACTGTTCTCTTTGTTGAAAGAGAGGAGAACATTTGCCCTGCTGAAACCTTTTATATAATAGTTATATGCGACGGTGAAGTCTAAGGAAAAATCCTTCACAAACCTGAGCCTGAGACTGTTCCCCAATTCCGAAAACTGCGGATATTCATTGTTGATCATGCGGTAAAAGTTTGCCTCTTTTGGGTCGATATAGTAATTCTGACTGATGGTGTAAGATAATACTTCTCTTGGAGATTCGTTATCATTCTTGTTCTTTTTTAACAACCTGGAGGTAAGACCGAAACCCACATATGAATAAGGAGGCCGGTCGGAAAAATCGATGCGTGCCACCCTATTTACTTGCTCATCTTCTAATTGGGTGGAATAGGTGAACTTTACTTCCGGTTCGATGATGTGTTTGAATTTACTCTTTTTGCTTTCGTAGATTTTGTAAAAAATGGGGCCTTTCAACATGGACGATATCACATTGTAATTGATATGAATAGGTTCGTTAATGATCTTGTTCTTGTCTTCCGGGTCTTTACTTTTGAAGTAGATACTGTGTTCCGATCTCAGGTTCACCGTAGAACTTAACCAGGGCAGGGTAAATAGTTTCAAACTGTAAGAGGGGGTTATATTTAACCGCTGCGATGTAAAATCGTTTTGAATAAACTCGGCGCCCTCTTCGTAATTAACGCCGCTGCGGCTGATGTTATCAAAGGCCGACCTGAATGAAAAATAACCGGGCAGGAACCATATCTTCTGCTGGTTTACGCTGAGGGAAACCGACGGTAGATACTGGATGATATTGGAAGTTTCGCGCCCCTCGAAGGTGTAATAGGTGACATTTTTCCTGGCGCTGACCGACATGTTCACATTGGACAAAGAGGATTTGATAAAAATAGAGGAGTAGTAGCGGTTGCTCACCGAACGATCGAAATTATTATCGAAAAGTCTCAAAAAAGACGGGTCGCTCTGGTTATCGATATCCACGACAATTTTCGTATTCAAAAAATTAATGTTGTGAATGTGTTTGAAATTTATATAATAATCGGATTTCCCCACTTTGTTGAACACATTTCTTATTTCCCCGCTGTCGGCATCTTCGCCCATGCGGTATTTTAAGAAATAGAATTTAAGATTGCCCTCCATATTCTTAAACAAGTACCTGAATTCTTCCGCAAAGCCCCACCCCGCTTTGGAATAGTAGTCTAAGTATAAGGTCATGTCTATGTTAGATTTTATATCCCAATAAAAAGCATTCTTTAAGGTTGTACCCGCGATGTAGTGATTACCGGGCTGGGGGAATAAAAAACCGGTTGATTTATCCGTGATGGGATAACTGAGGTAGGGCAGATAGAGCACAGGGATTTTTTTAAATTTAAGCACCACGTTCTTCATGGCGATATATTTCTTTTTCTTTATAGTCCCTTTGGAGCAGATTAGTGTCCAGCGGGGCACACATTGGGCACAGGAAGTAAATTTCAATTTCTCAAACTTCTGTGTATCTTTATCTTCCTGTTTCCACCTCTCGGCCGTATACCTGACCGTCGGCTCCATTTGCCCGTAAACGTCGTACAACTCCCCGGTCTTATCTTCCAGGTTAATCAGCAATTTTTCGCCGCTGACCACTGTTTCTTTAGAGGACATGGTGACTCTACCTTTAGCGGTGACGGTTTTGGTCCTCCTGTCATGTTCCACGTAATCGGCATAGATCCTGTATTCATCCCAGATAAATTCCACATTGCCCCAATATTTCAAAAGTTCTTCAGTTACATCGCCGTAATCGTGCATAAGCACCTGGGCTGCTTCACCGGTTTTGCTCTTACCGGTTTTTTCTTCTTTGCCTTGTTCTTTGAGTTTTTCGAGTTTTTCCTGTTTTTTAGCCTCTTTCTCAGCCTTTCTCCCGGCTTTTTTATCAGCCTGTTTTCCGGCGCTTAGACCGGTAAATATAATTAAGAGCAGCATTAATAAAAATATTCTTCGTTTCATAGCACACATACCAGAACTTCTACTCACCTTTGATAACAATCATCCAGGTTCAAACCGGCCGGCGGTTTTCCCAGGCCCAGTCTTAAGCCATTACATAGCGGTAATAAACCACACGTTTCATACCGTTCAAGTTCACACAGCCCGGCTGCTTTTTTCAAGCTCATTCTTGAAAAAAAAGTTTATCATATATACAGCATTTTTACAACAAAATAGGAAGAGAAAACGATTGTTTTTTTTTTGGTTGACAGAAAGTGGATATTCAATTAAAATCACCTCATGATTAAAATTTCATTTTCCGGTATTACCGGAAGCGGTAAGACGTCTTTGCTTGAAGAGGTAAAAAAGATTTTATCTCTTAAGTACAGGACAGACTCTGTCGAAGAGATAAGCGGCAAGAATCCCTTTGACAATGACCAGAAGGCCAGTTTCAGCAGCCAGTTTTTTTATATCACCACCCAGGTTAACGAAGAGAATATCCATTCCATTAATCCTTTAGACTACCTACTTTGCAACCGGTCGGTGCTGGATCAGTGGATTTACTGGAAAAGCTCCACTGCCGGTAAAACCCTCAGCGAACAACCGGAAGAAAAAAACAGGATACTGGAAAATATCTACCGTTTCTGGATCAAAACCTATGACCTGATTTTTTTGATCAGGTTAGACCTCAAAACCCTTGACAGTAGGGAATATAATACTGAATTCATGAAAATCGACGCTGAATACATAAAAAAAAGGGAAGACTTATATCTACAGACCATAAAAGAAGACAACTTAAAAGTCTTTGAAATCTGGAACAACAATACGGTGGATGAGAGCGCTCATGAGATCATGAAGACGATATCTGAATATAAACCCCTAAACGGCGCTGCCCTATGACAACTAACCGGAGGTAGAGCAAACTTGAGAATAGAACTTGCCGGTTATAATGTCGAGGTTGGGATTCTTGAAAGATTAGATGCCGCCGACAAAGATATACTAACCCCTGAGATTTTCAGTTCGGCATATGCCCGCATAAGCCGCAGCGCCGAAGATATCACCACACTGCGAAAAATTGCCGGGCATGATGTAAAAAAAGCAAGAGCATCCAACCGAACCATTATATTTGGAATGGGCCATCATTCTGTTGCTGAACATGCGGTCTTCAACTTCGATATTATCGGGGTATCCAGGCTGGCCTTAGAAGAGATCGAAAGCTTTCGTCTTGCTTCTTATACAGAGAAATCCCAGCGTTATGTGACCCTAAAAGGCGACTATGTGCAGCCCCGGGAGATAACCGGCCCCGGTACGAAGGACGCCTTCTCCGCGCTAATAGGGATACAGAATGATTTCTACAAAAAAGCCTATGCTATTTTGCAGGAATATAATTTCAAAAAATTCCCCGGGATACTGGAACAAAAAGGGGGCCGCCGGGAACTGCAGAACCTGGCCAAAGAGGATGCCCGGTATATTTTATCGTTGGCTACTGAAGGGCAGGTAGGTATGACCATCAATGCCAGGAGTTTAGAGCATCTTTTTCGCCGGTTTTTTCTCAGTAAAAGAACGGAGGTAAGGGAGATCGGTCGAAAGATGTACGACCTGGTGTATAAAATAGCCCCTTCGATTTTTTTATTTGCCCAACCGTCTCAATTTGAGAAAGACTTGCATGAAACTTTTAAAAACAACTTTTCGATAGAAGTTCCTCATAACACTAGCCTCACTCCGAAACGAATGAAATTATCAAAAGCCCCACTCGCGTGGGGAGGCGATAAGCCGCTTCGCGGCAGGGTCTGCGGAGCTAAATGGCTGGGTGCGCCGCACCCCCGCCGGAGGCAAGTTGCCGGGAAAGGTGAAAATAAGCAAAAGTTTTTGTCCAACGAGACAAAAATCATCGACTACCCGAAAAATGCGGATGATATCATATTGGCTTCATTTTTTGCCATATACAATTCTTTAGATTTTGCGGAAGCTTATGAAATAGCAGCGAATATAGATGCAGCCGGGAAAAAGAGAATATTTCTCGACCTATTTAAGAACATGGAATTTTTCGACACCCCGCCCCGGCAGTTCGAACTGCCGGATATTACCTTCCAGGCAGTGATCAGCGCCTCCAACTTTGCCCAATTGAAACGGCACCGCATTGCCACCCTGATTGCCGGCGATTATAAAATCGAGTTAGGTAATATTATCCCGGAGAGTATCCGCGACTGCGGCCTGGAAGGGGAATTCAGAGAGATTATCGAAAAGACCGACGCCCTGTATCTCAAATTAAAAGAAGAGTATAATGAGGCGGCGGATTATGTCCTTACCAATTCTCACTGTCGCATGGTAATCATGAAGATGAACTTACGGGAAGTTTATCATTTTATCAGGCTGCGTGATGATGTGCATACCCAGTGGGAGATCAGGCATTTGGCCGGGGAAATTTTAGCGAAACTTAGAGAGATCATGCCCTACTCTACTATGCTGCTGTGCGGCAAGAGCAATTTTGTGCAAGAGTACGAAAATATTTACCGAAAAGGGGTCGGGCCAATATGACAACCTGCAATCCTTTGCCACCGGTTGCCTCCTATCCGGGGCATTAATAATTCCCTGCCGCCTGCTTGAATTTCCGGCGTTCCGCTTCCAGGAAATCAAGTCGAAAATAGTCGTCATATGCCTCATCTTCGCTCACTAAGCCCCCTTCGATCCTCTTGTCCAATTCAAAAACATCCTTTACGCCGTATTTTTTAGCAATTAAAAAAATCTCTGCCGGGAGCCTTGCCTCCGGCGGCCCTGCCGGGGGCCAAACTTTTGTAAAAGTTTGATCAAAACCTTTAATTATTTAAAATCAAAAGAGGCCCCTGCCGCGAAGCGGCTAATCGCCTCCCCACGCGAGTGGGGTCAGAAATCCTTCTCTT
>JAGLSW010001123.1 GCA_023135565.1 Candidatus Aminicenantota bacterium
CAAAAGTTTGGCCCCCGGCAGGGAATCTATTTCTTTTTTGCCCCTCCCCACGTGGTGTGGGGCGGTGTAAAGCCCCACCGTCGCCGACAAAACATTAGCTATCGTAAAAAAAATAGAGAGTATTTTCTTCCTGATATTAGGTTACTGATCATAAGTCTTCGGGTTTGAAATTCCTTTTGCCGTGAATGACAGTTAATATCTCAACCCCATTAGCCGAAACTTGATAAATTATCCTGTAAGAATAAACAAAAATCTCCCTTATGTTAGATTCTCCGATTTCCGGTACCACTCTGCCAATTTCAGGGAAATCAATTAGCCCCATAGCCCTTGTTACGATGTTTTTTATCACTTTTTTTGCGGAAAACGTTGAATCCCGGGCGATATATTCATAGATTAGTTTTAAATCCTCACGGGAAGGAATAGACCAGGTTACCATGAATCTATTTCTTTTAATAATTCCTCGGAGGAAACAACGTCACCTTTTTCTACAGCTTCCTGACCTTTCCTTACTTTGTCGATTACGTACAGGCGATACATCATGTCGTCGATTGTCGCTGTTTCAGGCAGCTTCGATATGGCATGTAAAGCTTCGTTTCTTAAGGTTTGCATTCTTTGTACCTCTTGCAACATTATAGTATTATTATACCTTTTTTTCAACCTCAGGAGAAAAAAATGGGTAGATGCCCAGCGGCCACTATTTACGATTATAGAAAGACTTAAGGAAATCTTTTAAAAAAAGCGCCCCCTTTAGCTCCGCTTTACCCGCCCGCTGCAGCCTGAAAGCAAAAGCATAACGCGCTTTCCCGGCCGGGAAAAAACCGGTCAGGATGGCGTCGTAACCGGCGCGGCGCTCACCCCCAGTGCCGGTTTTTACCGCAGTCTCTACAAAATCTACCCGCGACCGCCTACCCGTTCCCCCAGGCGACGTCACTACCGCTTTCATGGCCTCTTTTATTTTTAAGAAAATCATGTTTTCTTTGAATATCTCCAGCAGTTTTTTTTGGTGACTGTAAAAACCGAGATTTAATAAATTTTTTATATTCTCAATTAAATGGGGCGCATAGATAGCGCCGTCGTGGGCAATAAACGCCGCAGTCAAAGCAGAATGAAAAGTCGTGGTGGTGACCAACCGTTCCCCGCGGCTGCGGCTTTTCTCATTGTTGTTCGACAAACCCACCGACAATTTTGCCAGGTGGAAATCTCCCGCAATATCCCGCTTTAAAGTCCCGGTCTTAAAATCCAAAAACAGGTCCCGGAAGTTTTCCGAGTTAAAGTAAAATTTTTCCAGCACCCCGGTCAGCTTATCGGCACCCGTTTTTAAACCCATTCTCGCAAAAGCGATATTACAGGATACAGCCAGCGCTTCATCATAAGAAGAAACCCTGCCGTGAGCGATCCAGTCATAAAAAGTCTTCCCGCTCAAACGAATATTCCCTTTGCAATCTAATGGAAAAAGATCGCCGCCATCGTGTTTTAAATAAGCGAAAAGAGTGAGTACTTTTATGATCGAAGCAGGCTCATACTCCTCGAAAAAAACCGCATTCGGCGCCATCTTTTTTTTATTTAAGGGCTTCGAGTAGGCAGCGGCGATACTGCCGTTCGACAGGTCCAATAACAGGAAAGAACCATGATAACCGCGGAATAAGCGGTGCAGCTTCTCCTGGATATCCCGGTGGATGGTTAGTTTATAATACCTGATGCCGCTGCACAGCAGGGGACTGTTTCCTGCCTCCGGCGGCCCTGCCGGGGGCCAAACTTTTGAAAAAGTTT
>JAGLSW010001124.1 GCA_023135565.1 Candidatus Aminicenantota bacterium
TTACTTTATCTGAGCGCTATAGTTTCCTATTATTCCGGCGATTATACCAGGAAGAAAAGGTTTGTTTGATACATTTTGTGTATTCGGAAAGGTTTCGTAATTTTTTTCTTATCCCGGTTAAATCTCCCAATTTAAGGTCTTTTTTTTGATAGAACTTTTTTAACCGCTCGATTACTTCCCGGTCTGAGAAGTTTTCCCCGGTTTCCATGCAAACCAGCAGGTGGAAATGGTTTGACATGATAGCAAAACCGATGACTTTGACAAAAAAGAGTTCTGAATATTTTTTGATGATTTGAAAGAGTTTTTCTTTTTCATTTTCGCCGAGAAGGAATTCCTGTCCTACGGTTCGAGAAATGATGTGGTAGTAGGCATTTTCGTCTATCACTTTGAGTCTTCGTATTCGGGCCATTTCTTTACCTCCTTTCTTTTTTTTATAGGCTATTTTACCATTTTCATTGAGATACGTCAATAAATTACCTGTCCCTATTTTCCGCTCTCAAAACATAGCAAAATTGAAATTGCGATAAAAAGTCAAAGAAAAAATGCCCCCTTCCAACCTATTGTCAAAAAACATGATGTATAGAAGTTATAAAATTAGACAACGTTTTGGGCGGACACGCCTCCGCGAGGTACTATCTCTTTTTTTGGGCCGGGGGGAACAACTTCCTGTATATCTTGCGGGCCAGAGGCGCGGCAATACTCCCGGCATCTCCGCCATTCTCTATGAATATCACCATGGCATACTTCGCCTCACGGCGCGGCGCAAAAGAAGCAAACCAGGAGTGCGGCTTAAACCGCTCCTGCTTTACCAATTCATCATATTCGGGGTTCTCCTTGCTGATTATCTGACCGGTGCCGGTTTTACCGCATATATCGAGACCTTTTATGCAAGCTGCCCAGCCGGTGCCGCCGCTGTTTACCACCCGGAAAAGCCCTTCTATGACAATCTCAAAATTTTTCTTGTCTATAGGGATTTGCTCGAAGCGAGGCTTGAATTCCCGCACTACTTTATCCTTTTTTTCGATCCGCTTTAACAGGTGCAGCGCAGGCTTATTACCACGCAGCGCCACCGTGCCGATCATCAACAGCACCTGGGCGGGGGTGACGTCCAACATGCCGTGCCCGATGGCGATGGAAATGGTGTCGCCGGGATACCACTTTTCACCTTTGTTTTTTTCTTTCCAGGCCCTGGAAGGCACTAAACCGCGCTGTTCATTGGGCAGGTCAACGGCTGTTTTTTCCCCAAGGCCCAATAAGCGGGCATATTTTTTCACTGCGTCGATGTCGATTTTCTTGCCGAGCCGGTAGAAATAGATGTTGCAGGAGTTCTTTATGGCATTATATATGTCCATGCTGCCATGACCGCTGCTCTTCCAACAGCGGCGTACATCATCGTATATTTTCACCGTGCCGGAACAATAAGAGCGGGTGGATGTGTCGATGATTTTCTCCTGCAAACCGGTCAGGCTCATCACGATCTTAAATACGGAACCGGGCGAATAACGCGCCTGGGTGAATTTGTTGTGCAGGGGCTTATCCGGGTCGTTCACTAAAGCCAGCCACTCTTTCCGGGTAAATGAGGCGGAAAAAAATTCCGGGTCGAAGTTGGGTTTGCTGACCAAAGCAAGTATCCCGCCGGTGGATAGGTCAACCACACCGACCGTGCCGCGCAGGTCTTTAAATAAGCCTTCGATATATTCCTGCAGGTCCATATCTATGGTAAGAACCACACAATCTCCGATTACCGGTTTTGTTTCACCTACTTTTTCCCGGATCATGCCCAAATTGTCTTTTACCACTTCCTGCAGGCCGTCCTCTCCTCTCAGGTGTTTTTCGTACTGCTGCTCGATGCCGCTCCTGCCGGTGAGGTCGCCTAATTTATAACCTTCATCCTTTTCCCGGTTCAATTCCTCAACGGTTAACTCAGACATATATCCCAATACATGGGAGGCGGATTTTTTATAGGGATAGGCCCTGGCCGGTTCGATTTCGATTTTAAATTCAGGCAGTTCAGTGGAGCGACTTTCTATATAAATGACCTTCTCTAAAGACAAATTCTTCTCGATGGGTATCAAAAAAAATTCGGGAAAAACCCGGTACTTTGCCACCCGGCGGGCGATCTCTTGTTTTTCCCTGCCGGTTAATGTGGCGGCAAAAGCGATGGACCGGTCGATATCTTTGGCGTTTTCCCTGATCAGGAAGAGGCTGAAATTTATCTTATTCTCGGCTATTAATTTGTTATTCCTGTCGCGGATAAAACCTCGCGGCGCTTTGATGCCTAAGTACTTGCGGATGTTCCGGCTGGCCAGGGTGGTATAATGTCGGTTCTTCAGTATCTGCATGTTCCAGAAAGAAAAAAACAGTACGCCGAAAATTAAAATTATAATAATGTTTATTTTTATAGATGTTTTTTTTATGCTCTGTCTGGATACTTTTCTCTTTTCAATATACATCGAGTTTCTGCTTCATTTTCGGCAAATTTAAAAGGATAATGCCGGTTAACCCGCTTAAGAGCGGTGGATACAATATAAGGTTTAAACTGATTTTATAACCCAGGATAATTAAGAAAAATATGTTGGCTATGAAGTTCGAGATAAACAGGGAAAGCGCTACCAACAAAAATATGAAAATATTTTTCCTTAAATCTAAGTACTTCGATATTTCACTTATTAAATAAGCCGAAATAGTGCGGGAAAATCCGAATACCCCGGGGAAGCTGCCGCTGAAAAAATCGGTCACCAACCCGATGGCGGCAGCGCTTAAGATGCTTTTTAAAAAACTCGATTTTACGGCGATATACACCAGGATCAAAAAGAGTAAGTCTATATTTACTTTTAAGACGTTGGTATAGAGGTTGATGGCGATCTGGGCAACCACTAAAAATATAAATAAGAAAAACTTGATCCTTCTGTTCATTATATCTACCGCCGCGGCCCGGCTGGGGCCGATTCGTGCTTTTACCGCCTAACCTGATGTGCATAAGGATGTAAAATTTTACACACAAAAGGCCATAAGGCCCGGGCAGCTTGCAGGTAACTATCTGCCGCTCATTTAGAGTGCGCTCTCGCCGGGGGCTTTACCGTTTTCGGACACCGTGCGCTTTTTTATGATTAATAATTTTTTTATGGGCTTTCCCAAAAAATAAGGTTTCACATACACATCCTGGATTAAATACTTTTTTTCGATCTCAACCACCCTGCCGATGGGAATATAAGGGGGGAAAATCCGGTCGGTGCCGGAAGTGATAATCTCGTCGCCTACGGCAGCGGGTTTGTTCTCTATTAAATATTTGAAAAGACAGATTTTCTCATTACTTCCTTTCAGCAGGCCTTCTAATTTGTCCTTCTCGATGTAGGCGCCTACACCGCTGGTGGCGCTGGTGATCAATCTTACCCGGGCTGAAAATACCGAGATGGGCGCTGCGGTTTTACCGACTAATTCAGCGTCGCGGTTCAAAACAGCCATCCCTTTAACAATGCCGTCTTTAGAACCTGCGTCGATCAAAATACTATCGAGAGGAAAATTCGGGTCGATAGAGATCACATTCGCTTCGATAAAATCCCGGCGCAGGTTTTTTACTTCAGACAAAAAAGCCTCATCCGCGATTTTTTGCCTTAAGAGATAATTTTCATATTTTAACCGGCTTTGCTTCTTTTTCATGGCTGAATATTTTTTGAACAGGTTTTTTAAAAACACATAACGTTTTAATCCCTGGGAGACAAAATCGACGCTTTCCCGGAAGGCCACCTGGAATGGCGAAACAATAGAACCGACAATATTTTGAAACAGCGATTTTTTGTTCTTCAATACCACGTTTGTAGAGATTAATATCAGGTTTAAAAACAGGACGGTTATCAAGATGAGCGCTTTACGCTCTGTAGAAATTTCATTCCTGTGCATGTGCTTTTAACGTTTTAAATTTTTAAATTTTACATATGCCCGACGCTTTTTAAAAGATGAATGTTATCCAGTATCTTGCCGGCGCCCAAAACCACGGAAGATAAAGGGTCTTCGGCAATAAATACAGGCAGCGATGTTTCTTCCCGCAGCCTTTTGTCTAAGTTTTTTAACAGGGAACCGCCGCCGCTGAGAATAATACCGCGGTCGACGATATCCGCCGAAAGTTCAGGAGGGGTTCTTTCTAAGGTGTTTTTCACCGCTTCCACGATGACATGGACAACGGTTTCCAGGGCCTCCCTGACTTCGTTATCGTTTATATTTATGGTTTTAGGTATGCCGTGGGCCAGGTCTCTTCCTTTGATCTCCATTTCTAAACTTTCATCTAAAGGATAGGCGGAGCCGATCCTGATCTTAATGTCTTCCGCGGTGCGTTCCCCTAAGAGCAAATTATATTTCTTTTTGATGTATTGAATAATGGCTTCGTCCATTTCATTACTGGCTGTGCGGATGGATTTTGAAATCACGATGCCCGACAGTGAAATAACAGCCACATCGGTGGTGCCGCCACCTATATCGACGATCATATTGCCGCCCGGTTCCGTTATCGGTAGTTCAGCCCCGATAGCCGCGGCCATGGCCTGCTCGATAAGAAATACTTCACTGGCTTTGGCCCTTAACGCGGCATCCCGCACCGCTCTTCTTTCCACCTGGGTGATCTCGGAGGGTACGCCGATGACAATGCGCGGTTTCAAAAAATTGACTCCCGACCGGGTTTGTTTAATGAAGTATTCCAGCATCTTTTCCGTTATCTCGAAATCCGCGATAACCCCGTCTTTCATCGGCCTTATGGCAACGATATTGGCCGGGGTTTTTCCCAACATCTCTTTGGCAACGCTGCCTACGGCCTGGATTTTACCGGAATCTTTCTCGATAGCCACCATCGACGGCTCACGGATCAGGATACCTTTTCCTTTTACAAAAACCAGGGTGTTGGCAGTGCCGAGATCGATAGCCAGGTCGGAGCCGAACGTATTATACAGTTTAGCAAAAAAGCCCATTATTCTCCAATTTTATTCTTCGAAAGTTGATATTGTCCTGGTGATGTCGTTCTCCCTATCGTCGGGAGCCACAAGTCTCAGGTTGATCGTATGAGTGCCGATCTTTTTAAAAGTTAGTGTCTCAAAAAAAGTGCCGTCCGCATTAATCGGAACCGGTCTATTATTGATATATAATTGTCCGTTTTTGTCAGCTTCTCCTCTTATCAGCACCATGTTTCCGCTGGCGGTAAGGGAGCTAATCACTAATCTCGGCGGTCTGACCGCATTATCCGTTACCTCCACTGAACCGATAGTTTTAATATATCCTATTTTCGACGGCGAACCTTCTCTTTTATTTTCGAGATCATAAGGGAATACCTGCCAGTAGAATTCATTGGCTTCGAACTTTTGTAGATTGATACTTTCCCGGGTGGTTGACAGGATCATGTCATCCAGCAGATTCTCTTTTAGAGCTGATGAGTATATCCTTAACCTATAATTTTTCGCCCCGCGGACGGCCCGCCAGCTAAACCTTACAAAAGAGTCGCCGGGTTTAGTCAGGGTAATAACTTTGTCTTCAGGAGCGATAAATTCCGGGGCATGTAAAATATCGTGAACATAGGCTTTGCGATTTCTCATTACCAGCATTTGATTGGCTCTTACACCGAATTCCTGGTTTTCATAACTGAACTTTAGATTGCCCGCGTAGTTCCACATTTCTATCGAATTGGAGGTAATCTTTAACCTGCCGGCATCAGGTATGGTTAAAATTTTTTGCACCGGGTCCTCACCTTCGTTAGCGATGGTGATGTCGACTTTCCTGCTTTTTATTTCTTTATTCCAGAAGTACTCTCCACAATAAAAACAAAATTCCTTAGTTTTCGGCTGATAGTATATATGCGAGCCGGGCAAAACAATAAAAGCGGTTCCAAAACAGTAAAACTCGAACGCCGTGCGGGAGCCTGTTTTTAAGTACATCTCTTCCGTATGGGACATCTCTTTGATATCCACTGCATCTGCCGCCGTCAGGTTTCTTTCTTTTAGCGGCCTTTTGCTCCAATAAACGGCGCCCTTCCCGGATATTTTAGTGATCTTAAATTCCGATATCTTTCCTATGCGGGAATCGAAGGGAGCGTTAAAGGAGGTGAGCAATACCAAAGAAACGGCTAAAATTAATAGGCTCAAAACTATAAATAAGATACGTATCTTCTTCATGGCTATATGGTATCAAAAACGAAAAAAAAAAGCAACCCCATTTTACAATCATTAAAGTTGATAACTATAATGTTTTCATGATATAATGAATTTTAGGTAGTGGTAAACATGAAAATAGAAGAATTTGTAAAAATTAGAAAGCAGTTGGGTAAAACCCAGAAAGAAATTGCCCGGCTCTTAGGGATTTCCCGGAAAACGGTTGAGAGCTATGAGCAGGGATTTCGAAATGTACCGGTAAATGTGGAGAGGATATTATATTACCTCTTTTTTAAACTGAACATGCCCGGTTTGGACGACAGTGTTTTATGCTGGGAGGACAAGACGTGTCCCCCGGAAATCCGCGAAAACTGCGTGGCCTGGATAGCCAAAGAAGGTTTTTTCTGTTGGTTTTTGACCGGCAAATCTTGTGTGCGGGAAAAGATGCTCTCACCGGATAACCCCGGTCATTGTTTTGTCTGCAGCTTCTTCACAGAGAATTTACAAAAAATAAGGGACAGCCGAAAGGCTTAATTCCCCTCCATAGGTAATAGGATATGAACAAAGAAGAATTTGTAAAAATCAGGAAGAGGTTGAAGAAAACCCAGAGAGAAATCGCCAAACTTTTAGGAATCTCCTACAAAACGGTCGAAAGTTATGAACAGGGTAACCGCAACATTCCGAAGAACGCAGCGCGTCTTTTATATTTCCTCCTTTTTAAGCTGAACATGGACCGGTTGGACAGCACCCGGTTGTGCTGGGAGGTCAATAACTGTCCGCCGGACTGCCGGGACCACTGCGTGGCCTGGTTGGCCCGGGAGGGTGTTTTCTGCTGGTTCTTAACCTGCACCTCCTGTTTGCGGGGCAAGCCGGTTCCAAAAGCGACTTCCAACACCTGTCATAGTTGTGATTTTTTTAAGGAGAATTTAGAAAAAGTCTATCGAAGCGATCAGCACAGCCCGAAGAATCCCAATTAAGATAAGGGTATCCTACTTCATCATCCCGGGTTGACCGACGTTCTCTTCATTTGCCCTGGTAAATTTCGGATTACTGCCGGCAATAACTATAGTGACTTCCCCTTTTATTTTTTTGCCTGACAAAGACTCGCCGAGCTCCTCCAGGTAACCGCGGTGCACCTCTTCATACAGCTTGGTTAAATCGATGCATACGGCTGCCCGGCGGCTGCCGAAAACCTCCGCCGCCGCTTCGATAAACGCGGCGGTACGATGGGGAGATTCAAAAAATACCAGGGTGTGAACCGCTTCTTTTTCCATTTCTAAGAATTTCCTGAGCGGCCCTTTCTTCCTGGGCGGGAAACCTTTAAAAGTAAAAGTAGAGGTGGGCAGCCCGGAAGCCAGCAGCGCGGAGGTGACCGCACTGGGGCCGGGAATAACGTCGATACGATAACCTGCGTTCAGGGCGGAGGAAATGATCCGGTAACCGGGGTCGCTTATGCCGGGGGTGCCGGCATCGGAACAAAGGGCGACACTTCGACCCGCCGCTAATAACTGTAATATTCTCTTGCCGGCCGGCTCTTCATTATGCTCACGATAGGAAAAGAACACCCGGGGCAGGGGGATTTGATAACGGGAAAATATCTTCCGGGTGCGGCGGGTATCTTCACAAGCCACGGCTGCCGCGGTTTTTAAGGTTTCGATGGCCCGGGCGCCGATGTCTTCTAAATTGCCGATAGGTGTAGATACAATATACAAGGTCGTTTTTTCGGCGTTCGTATTCATCTTTTTTTTATATTATGCCATCAGGCGGGGGTGCGGCGCACCCACCCTCTTTGCCTCCGGCGGCCCTGCC
>JAGLSW010001125.1 GCA_023135565.1 Candidatus Aminicenantota bacterium
CTTTTGAAAAAGTTTGAACAAAACTTTTGTTTAAAAAAAGCGAAAAGCGCTATCGTCACCCCTGCTGGCTGATCATTGATTCAGGATTGACATTTTTTTTTAATTCGTTAAAATATATTTTAATAAATTCATCGTCGTTAGGAGAAAAGAATGAAAATTTATCTTGCTTCCGATCATGCCGGGTTCAGGCTAAAAGAAGAAGTTAAAGCCTACCTGCTGCAAAAAAACTACGATTTCGAAGATTTGGGCACCCATTCCGAAGAGTCGGTGAACTGGGTGGAATATGGCGCTAAAGCTGCCGCTGAGGTTTCAGCAGACCCGGAAAATTCGCGCGGCATTATCCTCTGCGGTTCCGGGTTAGGCATGTCCATGGTTTCCAATAAATTCAAGAATGTCAGGGCGGCATTGTGCAATGACGAATATACGGCGGAAATGTCACGCAAACATAATAATGCCAATGTGCTGAATTTAGGCGGCAGAGTGATCGCTAAAGAAAGAGCTTTAGGCATTGTCGAAATCTGGCTGAACACGGCTTTCGATGGCGGCAGGCACGAGGAGCGGATCAAATATCTCCACGACAACGTCGAAACCCCCAATTTTAAATGATTGACATAACGATTGTTTTTGGTAAAATGCAGTATGCAAAAGAACAAAAATTCAAATGAAAATTTCGAGTATAACAACTCTCTAAAAGAAAAAACAGGCCATTTTACAGAAAGATTTTTTAAATTAAATAAATATCTTTATAGACCCATTGCTTCCGTGGTGGTGCGGCTTCTTTTCAATACAAAAATTACACCGAACCATGTAACGATTTTTTCGTTTCTCTGGAGCGTGGCTGCCGCGGGACTCTTTTTTTTAGGAGGGCACGAAAATGCCGTTATCGGCGCGATACTGGTTCAAGGGGCCCAGGTTTTAGACTGCGCCGACGGCATGTTGGCCCGGGCAAAAAACATTTCCAGCGACTTCGGCGCTTTTTTGGACATTTTTTTAGACCGGGTAAGCGATTTCCTTTTTATTGCCGGCATTTCCTACGGTGTTTACCGCACCACCCGCGACATAGACCTGCTTCTAATCAGTTTCTTCGGCATCGGGCTTTATTTTTTGCAGATATGCCTGCATTACTTAACCAACCAGTATAACAACAAAAAATCCAAAGGTGAAACCGAAGAGGGCAGGGCTGTGCTTTTATTAGCTATTCTTGTCTTCGGCCTGTTGAACCGGTTCGATATCCTTATCTATCTTATATTTATAGAAGGAGCGATTAACCTGGCAGCGAGGTTAGTGGGCCTTATCCGCCTGAGAATCAAGGCGGCGGCTGGGAAATCGTGAGATTTCTCGAATGCCCGTTTGCTGAAGGCTGAATGCTGTAACTATTAATAACCGGTGCAGTGGGTTATTTTATACTTTTTGTTTTTTATTTTGATCTCTAATTTACGGAATTTTTTCTTCTTTTCGGGGACAGAAGGCACATAACGCAGCGAATAGAAACAATTGGAAAAGGCTTCCGCTTTTTTGAAAAAAAAGCCGGGATTAGCAGAATGTTCGACTATGCCCCCGGTGGCCTGGGCGAATTGGCTGAACAAAGCCATGGCGTCTTCGGAATATTCATTCATCGTCACGCCCCGCTCCGCGGTAAGGAAAGGAGTTTTGAAATTCACGAAATTGACCAACAAACCGGATGCGGCGAATTTTTCGCCTACTTCTTTTAAGTTAAAAGCCACTTCCCGGCGGTACAACTCGAACAAACCTTGCAGCTTGGGCAGTATGTCGGTCCTGTTATTAAACTGCTCCATATACTTCTGCATATCCCGGTTGGTAAAATCGGGCTTCGTCTCCCTTTCATAAAAAACAAAAGCGAATTTCTTTTCCTTTTGTTTTCTCTGCTGCATTAAGAATTGGATGATCTTAGCCTGCTCTTTGATACGAATCCGGTCGACGCTTTCTAAGCTGTCGGCATACTTCATCAAACCGATGCCGAAATCCTGGATAGCGCCGCCTTGAGATAAGTCGGTGACCACTTCTTTTAACTGCTCCAATCTTTTTAAATAAGAATGATTGCCCTGTTTGACATCCCTTCTTAAAAGACCTTTTAGTTGGTGGGCGATCTCCTGGGGTTTCTTCTGCCGCAGGGCGGGCCCCCTCATGTTATAGACATTCTCGGGCGTCAAAAAAGTGAGCGCATCACCGGAGGCGATTACCCGGTTGAAAAAATAATCTAAGGCTTCGTCGATTCGCACCGAATAGCGGCGCATGCAAAAAACGAAAATAAAAAGCCGCTTCGTTTTCGGTTTTTTCTTCAGCCCCTCCATGTTGACGATCTCCCTGCCTTTAACCTGGTATAAAGCGTCGATGGTTTGGGGTTTGCCGTCCTGCAAAACCTGGATATCGGTGATTTTTAGGTTGTCCACGAATTTCGCGCCGGAAAAGACACGGAAATCCACTTCTACATCGTTTTTTGCCGCCGCTGCCCAAAAGCAGGTGCTGATTATTAATAGCGCCACTAAAAATATTTTTTTCATAGTTAACTCCTTTAAACAAATTTTTTTGTGCGCCGGATTCCCGAACCAATGATCGATGTTCGATTATCAATGAAGAAATCGCTCATAATCAGGGCTATTCGAATTTATCCTGGTCTTCCATTTCGTCGCGGCCCGCTTTGTCGTAATCGAATATCTCGATCTTTTCAGAAAAATACCAGTCGAACATATCCCGTCTCAATTTAGCCATCCAGGTTTTGTTTTCGGCCTTGCGTTTCAGGTTGTAAAAGATGACTCCCTCAGCCATTACCTTGTCGTCCCAGCCCATTTTGGAAGCCCGTTTGGTGTAATAGCGGGAGAACAGCCAGTCCTTAAACCAGGAACTCCAGTTATCGAAATTTCTTTCGTGTTCATCGAAAGATTTATAGCGCAGGGCGGAGATGGACTTTTCAAAAGGGTACCACTCGTGCAGATCGAGTTTATAGGGGTTGCCCTGCACTTTAGGACCGATCAATTCCCCGGCCTGTTCGCCGTCTTCTTTGACATAGCCTTTGCCGATAGACATGAAAATCCCCTCGATAAGAAAGGTTTTGCCTTTAAAGATTTGCAGGGGATCGATCACGTTCAGGCGGTTTTGCACAGTAATGAGCCGTCCTTTTTCGGTTAGAATTTTGACATTGGAGCCGTCCAATTTTTCCACCGCGAAGGTCTCGGAATCCTCGAAAACCCATTCGTAACCGGGGTTCACGCGCTCTACCACTAAGTAGACTTCCGCTGATCTTACTCCCATAGGGCGGCCGTGTTTTTTCCACTGTTCTTTATTTATTTTGAAGGTTTGGCGGATAAAAGGGCAGTGGAGTTTAGGAAAATCTTTCAGCATCGGTTTTTCTTCCGTCATAATATCTCCTTCGAGCTAAAGCTCTGAGCTTGTGATTTTTTATTAGTCTTTATTATACCTCAACCGGGAAAAAAAATCACGCAATTTTTTTATTTATACTTCCTGGAAGTTTGCTAAAAAACCAAAGCACCCGGCGGGTGCACCCTCTGAGCCGCCCCCTTTTTGTCGGATTCTGAAATTATCGAATTATTTGAATTTCGAAAAGTAAAAATTCAGGATGAACAAACTCTTTTATCACAGCAGTCGATTTAGCGGTTCTCGGAAGCCTTACTACACGGAATCTCCAACTCATGGATGAAAATCAACGACGATCTTATTTATCGTCCTGAATAATTTTTCTACACTGAAAGGTTTAGTAAGATGCGCATCCATACCGGCTTGTAAGGACTTTAACTCGTCGCCTTCACCAACGTTCGCAGTCATGGCGATGATGGGAATATGAGCTTCCTGGCCTGATTTTTTCCTTAATTCTTCCTCTATGCTGCGGATGGTGCGGGTGGCGCCGTAACCATCCATCACCGGCATCTGCACATCCATTAAAATGAGATCATAAGGCTTCTCATTAAATTTTCTAACGGCGATTTTGCCATTCTCTGCTATTTCTATGCCATGGCCGAATTTTTTCAGGTTTAATTCTACTACTTTTTGGTTGAAATAGTTGTCTTCTACAACCAGGATTTCTAAGGGCTTGTCCATCATCTTTTTTATGTTTTTGAAAACATTTTTGCTTACGGCAAATTTCTCCTGGGCTATCACCGGCTGGCTAAAGCCCATTACCTCGGCAATACAATCATACAATTGCGCTTGCTTCACCGGTTTGGCCAGGAACGTATCGAAACCGATGGCTGTCAACTCTTTTTTACTTTTATACTCTGCCGCCGGGGCCAGGAGCACTAATTTTGTTTTTTTTATTTCGGCGCTGTCCCTTATCATCTTGGCAATTTGCAGGCCCGATATTTCCGGCATGTTAAGATCGATTAAGGCAATATCCATGGTGATACCTTCTTTGGCGGCGGACTGCAATTTAAGGAAAGATTCCAGGGCATCCCGCGCGCCGATGCAATTAATGCCCCGGGACTCTAAATAATTGCACAATGTAACACGGACGGTTTCATTATCGTCCACGATCAAAACACGCAGACCTTTCAAATCGGGAAGTTGATCGATACCGGGCTCTAAGTAGGACTTGACTTTCTTAAAAAGGGCGCTGAACCAGAAAGTAGAACCCTTCCCATAGCGGCTTTCCACGCCTATCCTGCCATTCATCAACTCCGTTAAACGGCGGGAAAGCGCCAGCCCGAGACCGGTGCCTTCATGTTTCCTGGTCAGGGTGGCCCCGATTTGAGATGAGGTTTCAAACAACCTTTTTGTGCCTTTTGGGGCGATGCCCATGCCTGTGTCTTTGATCTTGAATAAAAGTTTGATGTCTTCGTCTTTTTCCTTTTCTGTTTCTACGGATATATAGATTTCACCTCTGTCTGTAAATTTCACCGCATTATTGAGCATGTTCAGGAGCACCTGGTGAAGACGGGCCGGGTCGCCCACCAATTCACCGGGAATTCCCGGGTCGATGTTAGTGACCAATTCCAACTTTTTTTCATAGGCTTCCAGCGCTACCAGTTCTGCTGCTCCTTCTACGATGCTCCTGACATCGAAGCTCTTTTTTTCCAGGATGATCTTGCCGGTTTCCATCTTAGAAAAATCAAGGACATCGTTAATAATTGCCAGCAGGCTAATCGACGAATTATTCATTATATCTAAATATTCGAGTTGTTCGTCGTTTAATTCCGTCTGGGCTAACAATTCACCCATGCCGATGATGGCATTCATGGGAGTGCGGATTTCATGGCTGACGTTGAGCAGGAATTCGGTCTTCAACCGGGCGGCTGCTTCAGCTATCTCTTTTGCTTTTAATAAGGCCGTTTCTCCTCCTCTTTTGTGCCCTATCATTTTATTGGCTGATTCCGCCAGCGCCCTGAATTCCGCTATCTTGAAATTGTCTTTATCTAAGAATTCGTTTTTCTTTGCCGAGTCTTTGAAAAAATTTGTAAAAATATCGAATTCCTTTTTTAACTTTTTTGAAAAATACCCGGCCAGCAGTACGGCAAAAACCAAAATAACGGCAAATATAGCAATGATAAGTAGGCTCTCATTTATAACGGAGTTTTTTAGGGATTTTTTTTGCCGGGCAATTATTTTTTCCATGTCGCCGGGGTAGAAGCCGGAACTAACGATCCAGTTCCAGCCTTTGTGCAGCCTGGAGTAGTATATTTTTTCTACCATCTTTCCGGCGGATGTTTCTTGCCGGCAGGTGGCCACCGCTTCCCCTTTAGCGAAACATTCATCCACCATCTTTTTGAAAAAACGGTTACCTTTATCATCGGCATAAGTACTGGGGATGAATTTTCCTACTAACCGGGGTTTCTCCGGGTTTACGATTGCCCTGGCAAATTTAGCTCCACCTTCTTTATTAACTATCGCATTCACAAAGATGTAGTATTTTTTGTCCTGTCCGAAGCGGGTATTTTTGATTCTTTCGATTACCTTTTCCTGGATATCTTGCTCCACTTCATCTAAGTATTCACCGGTGCCGATTATCCAGTCATAGGGCTCGAACAATTTTATATAAGTGATTTTTTTGTTTTTAATTTCTCCCTGGTGCGGCTTGTACCAGTTGTAGTGAGTAAATCCTTCTCTCTCAGACTTGACCAGATCGATAAAATTCTTTATCGAATTTTCCCCCGGTGCGGTTTTGCCTTCAAGGTTACTTCCCGGTGGATATAAAATAATGCGGTTTTTTAAATCATCTATAAAATAGTAACCTCTTCCTTTGTTGAAGCGGATAGGCCGCAGTGCATCCTTGATTATTTTTTTAATTTCTACCTGGGATTTGCTTTTTTTGTTGCTTTCGTAGAGGTTCCCGGCAATTTGATAGGCTTCATAAACTCTACCTTTGATATCTTTTTCCAGGATATTTTCAGTTAGGGATTTATTGTAATCGATATACTCGACGATTTCATTTACCTTCGATTTAATAACAGCCATCTGCTCCCGGTAAAACTTTTCTTCGATTTTACCGGCTTCCTCGCTAAAGCTCCTGTACTTATTAAATACCAGAACGATAGAAATAATAAAGGTTAAGGCCGAGATTACGATTATCGAACTGTAAGAAAATAATCTTGCTAAATTTTTTTTTCGCGACATACTGTATTAACCTGAACAAACAAATTGTAACACAAAAATGAAGAAAAGCAAGTCATTAAAAAGATGATTCTTTTTTGAATTTATGTTAAAATTAGAGATGTACCGGTAAACATGTGAATAAACGTTTTTCAAAGCGGACGGCGTCCGCAGCTTATGAGGGGCCGGGCAAAGTTATCTTCGACCGGTTTGGCCCAAAAGTTCGGTTTTTTAGCAAACTTTTATTAGGATAAAAATATTAACGAGGTTGTTTTTGAAATTGCAGAGACAAAAAATCTTTTTAGCCCTGTTTTTGATACTTTTTTCTCTATCCGGGCGTCTCTCTTTTTGCCGGAAATGGCAAACTCGTTCTTACACCGGCCTCAGCGGCCTTCCTAATGCCAATGTCTACGGTATTACCCAGGACCGGGACGGCAGGATGTGGTTTGCCACCCGGTCCGGGATTTCTTGTTATGACGGCGTTTCCTGGAAAAACCATACTGCCGAGGAAGGTCTTCCAGCCCTCTCCTTTACCGGGATAGCGGTTGACCGCCAGGGGAGGATATGGGCATTCCCCGACTTAGAGAACAGGATATCGGCTGTTTTTTATGAGGACGCCCATTGGAAGCCGACAAAGGTAAAAAAAATTATCGCCTGGAAAGTGGGCGGGATCACCTCCTTTGAACTGCTGGACAGGGAGGGCAAGACAACGGTGGTGGTGGGCACCGGCAGGGCCGGCCTGTTCTGGTGGCAAGAGGGGAGCTGGGGGAATTTAACCACAAAAAACGGGTTATTAAGCGATTGCATAAAGGGCACTGCTGTATTGCAGGGCAAATGTTATGTAATTACAGATAAGGGTTTGTCGATTGTAAAAAAAAACCTTACCATCGATAATGAGGCGAATGAATCGTTGGATTTTCCCGCGGCGGAGATAAGCGGAATCTGCGTTGAAGAGAATGAGATATGGCTCTTCGGGGATAAATATGTGGGATATTTTAACGAAAACAGTCTTAAAACGGTCTATTTCGATACAGGAATAAACTTTGAAAATAAAAAGGACAGGGTTATCCTGCAGCCTGATTACTGCGGCGGTTTGTATATCGGCAATAGCAGTCAGCTCTTTTATTTCAACTACAAGACTAAGGAGGCGCAGCCGGTGGGCACTAACAATGGGATCATCGGTACAGGCGTTAATGCCATGTTTTTAGATTTTGAGAAGAATATTTGGATTGCCGGCAGCCGCGGCGTCACTAAGATAGTGAGCCGGCGTTTCAGCAGCTTCCAGAGGATAGACGGACTGCTGGAAGATGAGGTCAGCGCAGTATTAGAGTATAAACCGGGAAAATTTGTATTGGGACATAATACCGGGGTAACCTTCTTCGATGGAGACAAATTCCAGGCCGTCCCTTTTTATAAAAAAGTTAAAGACAGACCTTTGCCGGGCCGGGTACTGGATATTAAAACCGATTCTTCACAGGATACCTGGATTGCTTTCGCTGAGGCCGGAGTTATTAGAATCGATAAAAGGAAAAAAATAAAAAGGTACGGAGTGGACCAGGACCCGCCTTTATATGCGTCGAGCTTGTGGATCGATAATAAAGACACCCTTTGGATAGGCACAAAGCAAGGAGTTTCTTATATTACAGCTTCCGGGGAATTACGTAAAGCAGGTGGCGATTTTCCCACTGTCGCCATCAGCCTGCTCTACGGGCCGGGGGGAAAATTGTCCTGTCTCGGGTCTTCCGGCAGCGGGATTTATTTATATGAAAATAACCGTTGGAAAAATTACCGGGCCGCGGGAAATGAAAAAGCCAACGAAGTTTTTTCGATAAAGCAGCACGGAGATAGGCTGCTGCTGGGAACAGGGGCAGGTTTGTACGTCCTGGGCCAGGAGGCGCCGGTCAAGTTTGCTGAAAAGGGCTTCGATATCGACAGGCCGGTCTATTTTATAACCGAAGACCACAAAAAGCGGCTCTGGTTCGGAACCGACGACGGTGTAGTGCGTTGGGACGGCAGTGAAAAGAGAAAATATTCGCTGGCCGAAGGATTGATCGGACAGGAAACCAACCGGGCGGCAGGCGCTGCGGACAGCAGCGGCAGGATGTGGATCGGCACCGGCAGTGGGGTATCCGTTTACAACGAATTTTTTGACAGTGAATTAAACCGGTATCCGCCTAAAATCCGTTTATTAGATTTAGAAATGCAGGATCGCAGGATCCCGTTAGATCAACCGCTTAGATTAAGTTATAAAGAATCGGGGATGTTTTTTCATTTCCGGGGAGTTTCTTTTATAGATGAGGATAGTCTCGAATTTAAATATAAATTGCAGGGTTACGATAAAGAGTGGTCGGAAGAGCAGCCCCATTATACCCAGGTAGTCAATTATCCAGCGCTGCAGCCCGGTACTTACCGGTTTTGTTTGCAAGCCAAAAATTCCCTGGGTGTGTGGAGTGAAAAAATCACATCGCCCCCGATAACCATACTGCAGCCCTATTATAAGCAGTGGTGGTTTTATCTAACCATACTTCTAATGCTGGGAGTAATATTTTACGGCCTGGTGCGTTTTATTTCCGCCCGGCGCCGCGCCGCGAAACTGGCGAGACTAATAGAAGAGACAACAGACCAATTGCAGGCCTCTGAAAAAAGATACCGCGGCCTTTTCGAGGATTCCCAGGATGCGGTGCTGGTTATGTCCTTAGCCGGTAAAATCTTAGACATCAATCCCTCAGGTGTGGAACTGTTCGGCTGCGCGTCAAAAGAGGAGGTTACAGCGTTTGATGGCGACGAAATCTATTTCAACCCCATGGATAGGACCATTTTTAGTAATGAGATCGAAGAAAAAGGTTATGTGAAAGACTACGAGCTGGATTTGAAAAGAAAAAACGGCGAACAAATCTCCGTCCTGGTAACCGCCGCTTATGTAACCGTTGAGAAAGGGAAACCGGGATTGATTCGCGGCTTTGTGCGTGACATAACCGAGAAGAAAAAACTACGGCAGCAGTTGGAGCAAGCGCGGAAAATGGAGGCTATCGGCAGGTTGGCCGGCGGTATTGCCCACGATTTCAACAATATCTTGACGGTGATTTCCGGTTATTTAGAATTGGCCTTAGACATGCTGCCGGAGGGCACCGAGGTGTGGGAATATATAGACCAGGTAAACAAGTCCGCGGACCGGGCTAAAGAACTGGTCAAGCAGGTTCTTACTTTCAGCCGCCAGGGTGTCCAGGAAATGAAACCGCTAAATCTTTGCCGGGTTGTGGATGAGGCGGTGAAATTGTTCAAAGTTATGCTGCCTGCTGCCGTAGAGATTCGCCGGGATACAGCCTGTGAATATGGCCTTATCTCGGCTGATACCATGCAAATTCAGCAGGTGATGATGAACCTCTTCTCCAATGCCGCATATGCCATGCGCGACGGCGGCGGAGTGCTGGCGGTGGGGCTTCATGAAGTGTACTTAGATGAAGAATCCGCCGCTGCTTATAATGATATCGGGCCCGGTCGATACCTGCGTTTAACGGTAAGCGATACAGGTAAGGGCATCGAACCGGCGATTTTAAAACGCATTTTCGAGCCTTATTTTACCACCAGGAAAGCCGGTGAAAGCACCGGCATGGGACTGGCGGTTATCCACGGCATCATTAAAAACCACAATGGGGAAATTACGGTTTACAGCGAGCCGGAGCACGGCACCACCTTCAAAGTGCTGCTCCCTCTCGTGGAAGAAGCTGAGAAAGTGCCGGGATTTAAAGAAGCGGAAAGGATTCCTTTCGGCAGTAACGAACGGGTACTTTTCGTAGATGATGAGCCGATACTGGTGGAGATGGAGCAGATGTTCCTGAAAAATTTAGGCTACCGGGTGACCATCAGGACCGGCAGCCGCGAAGCGCTGGAACTTTTCCGCGCAGCGCCGCAGGACTTCGATCTTGTTATTACCGACCTAATTATGCCCGGCATGAGCGGTATACGATTGGCCCGGGAAATTATGGAAATCCGCGGCGATATCCCTGTTATCCTGTGCACCGGTTTTAGTGAGACAGTTACCGCGGAGCAGCGCGAAAGCCTGGGCATCCGGGATGTCTTGATGAAACCGGTCAGCAGGAACATTATGGCCAGGACTGTACGCGAGGCCCTGGAAAAAAAGTGACGTATGAAAATTCTATCTCGATTTAGCGGTACAAAATTGAAAAATAGCCGTTTATTGTTTGTTCTTCCCCGGCGTGGGATTACAGCGGCGGTTTTTATCCTTTCGGTACTGTTTCCCTGTCTCTCTTTCTGCCAGAAATGGTTGACCCACCACTACAGCGAAGCCGATGGGCTGGCCAGTTCAACGGTGTACGATATTACCCAGGACCATCATGGCCGGATGTGGTTTGCCACTCGATCGGGGATAACCTGTTATAACGGCGTTTCCTGGAAACAGTATGATGATTCCGACGGCCTCCCTCCCGACCCCTCTCTCGTTAAGCTGCACGTCGACCGCCTGGGGGTAGCCTGGGCGATGTTCGTCTTACCCCGGCCCGGGGAGGTTAAGGTTGCTTATTTTGATGAGGAAGAATGGGTTTACGTCGAAAACCTGGAAACCGGCAGTAGGGCGACCTCGTTCCAACTTTTGGAAAAAGGAGAGAAAATGGTTGTCCTGGTGGGCACTGCCCGCTCAGGCATCTATTGGTGGGAAAAAGGAAAATGGGAGAATATAAATACTTCAAAGGGGTTAATAGACGACCGGGTTAACGATATCGCCATATCGGACGGGAAGTGTTACGTGGCCACGGATAACGGTTTATCGGCGGTAGATGAAAACCGTGTCGTCGACAGTTTAGCCGCTGAAGGGTTGGCTTTCCCGGCGCAAGCCATAAAAGGGATATATGTGGAGGAGAAGGGGAAATACCCGGAATCCTCTTTGCCGCACTCCCGCATATGGCTTTTTGGTGATAAATATTTAGGTTATTTGGGTAAAAACAACCAAAAAACGGTTTATTTCGATACCGGGATAACCTTTGGTCAGCCGGGGATAAAGGTTACCCTGCTGTCCGATTATCGCACCGGCCTATATATAGGCAGTGCGAATGAATTGTTCTATTTTAATTATAAAACCCGCAAAATGCAGCGCGTTACCGAGGCGAACGGGCTGTTAAATGTAGGCGCCAACGCCTTGTTTTGCGACTTTGAAAAGAATATCTGGATCGCCTGTGCCCGCGGCGTTACCAAAATAGCCAGCCGCCGTTTCAGCAGTTTCCAGATGATGCACGGGCTGCTGGAAGATGAGGTCTGCGCAGTGCTGGAGTACGAACCCGGGAAATTTGTATTTGGACACAACTTCGGGCTTACCTTCTATGACGAAAACAGCAGCCCGCCCCGTAAAATTCCTTTTTTGCAGCCCGCCGGCTCCCAGCGCCGGCAGGGCCGGGTATTGGATATGAAGATAGACTCGAAAGGAAACATCTGGGCAGCGTGTTCCGGGATGGGATTGGCAAAAGTAGACAAAAATGGTAAGGTAAAATGGTACCTGCAGCAGGGGTTGCCCTCTCAAGCAATAAGCCTCTGGATCGACCCTAAAGACAACGTCTGGATGAGCACGGAAGTAGGGATTTACATTATAAACCGGCATGGGGTGGTTTCAAAAGGGCCGCCGGGGTATCCCCAGGTTAACACCCGGAAAATTTTCGGCTCGAAAGAGAGATTGCTTTACTTCGCAACTTTCGAGGACGGTATCTATGCATTTGAAAAAAACCGCTGGAAGAATTACCGGGCCATAGAGAATAAAAAAGCCGACAGCGTCTACTCTATAAAAGAAGACAGCGCCGGGCGTTTATTGGTGGGCACCGCGGCCGGGTTATACACCCGCCGGTATGGAACCCTGGACAAATTTACGGAGGGGGATTTTGCCATTGACCGGCCCATCTATTTTATTGTTGAAGACCGGGATTTGGGCCTGTGGTTCGGCACGGATAACGGTGTGATCCATCGGCACAAAGGCACAACCGCACACTATTCGATACCTCAAGGTCTAATCGGCCAGGAGACCAACCGGGCAGCCGGGCAAATCGACAGTAGGGGCCGGCTGTGGGTAGGCACCAACCGCGGCGTATCTGTTTACGATGAAGTATTCGACAATCAGCGCGGTTGGAATCCACCACCGCGCCTGCGCTTGTTGTACTTAGAGGTAAACGGGGAAAAGAGATACTTAGAAGAGCCGGTGCATTTGAGTTACCGGGAAAGTAGGGTACTCTTCCATTTTAGCGGCATCTCCTTCCAGGACGAAAGAAACGTCCGTTTTAAACATAAATTAGCAGGTTTCGACAAGGACTGGTCAAAAGAACATTATCTCTATAAACAGGTAATAGAGTATACCAACCTGGACCCCGGCAGTTACCGTTTTCATATAAGAGCCGGGAATGCCATGGGTGTGTGGAGTGATGTGGTCAGCTCAGAGGAAATCGTCATCCTGAGGCCTTTTTATAATACCTGGTGGTTTTCTTTACTCATACTGATAGCTTTGGGTTTACTGTTCTACAGCGCCTTTTATTTTGTTTCCACCAGGCGCAGCGCCGTGAAATTAGAAAAATTGGTGAAAGAACGAACCGGTCAATTACTGGCAAGCGAAAAACGGTACCGGGACCTGTTTGCGGAATCCCAGGATATGGTTTTTATTACTTCTACGGCAGGAAAAATTTTAGACATCAACCCCGCGGGAATAGCCCTTTTGGGTTATGGATCGGAAGAAGAGGTGAAGATTCTCGATATAGAGAAAGACCTCTATTTTAATCCCGCCGATGGACTCGCCTTCATGGAAGAGATCAGGAAAAAAAGTGATGTTAAAGATTATGAAGTGGATTTTAAGAAAAAAAGCGGCGAGAAAATCACCGTCCTGATCACCGCATCGTTGGTACGCGAAAAGAAAAGAGAACCGGTAATGATTCGCGGTATAGTCAGGGATATTACCGAGAAAAAAAGGCTGCAGCAGCAGTTGGCGCAGTCGCAGAAGATGGAGGCCGTAGGCACCTTAGCCGGGGGCATTGCCCACGATTTCAATAATATCCTGGGCATGATCAGCGGTTATCTCGATCTGACCATCGACGAATTAGAGGAAGGCAGCCGGCCGCGGCAGAATTTAGAACGGGTGATCACTGCCTCGAACCGGGCCAAAGAGCTGGTAAAACAGATTCTTACCTTCAGCCGCCAGAGTTCCCAGGAGCGCAAACCTTTAAATATTAGTTTTATTGTCAAAGAGGCGCTGAAATTACTGCGCTCCACGCTGCCTTCAACCATCGAAATCCGCCAGGATATTGCCGCTGAATCGAGCATCGTGCTGGCCGAACCCACGCAGATGCACCAGGTCATAATGAACCTTTGCACCAATGCTGCTTATGCCATGCGGGAAAGCGGCGGCGTGCTGGAATTAGGATTGCATGAGATTCGC
Organism: Candidatus Aminicenantota bacterium; assembly: GCA_023135565.1. Taxonomy (GTDB): domain Bacteria; phylum Acidobacteriota; class Aminicenantia; order UBA2199; family UBA2199; genus JAGLQA01. Next base: position 13,979 of record JAGLSW010001125.1, read on the forward strand.
TTAGATGCAGCCTCTGCCGGCGTTTATGATAACTTAAACCCGGGTCGTTATCTCAGGTTAACCGCTGCCGATACGGGACCCGGCATCGATCCGGCTATTATTAAACGTGTTTTCGAACCTTATTTTACTACCAAGAAGACGGGCCAGGGCACCGGCATGGGGTTGGCTGTCGCCCATGGGATCGTTAAAAATCACGGTGGAGATATTGCGGTTCAAAGCGAACCGGGAAGAGGCACTGTATTTCATGTGCTGCTGCCTTTTGCGGAAGGTGTGAAAGAAGTTCCAGAACGGCTGATGCCGGGAGGAATCCCCACCGGCCGGGATGAACGGATACTTTTTGTAGATGATGAACCCTTACTTGTAGAAGTAGGCCAACTGCTGCTGGAAATGTTAGGTTACCGGGTCACCGCTAAAAGCGGCAGCCTGGAAGCATTCGATGTTTTCAGCGCTGCTCCTGATGACTTCGATCTTATTCTTACGGACCTCACCATGCCCAATATGACCGGTCTTCAACTGGCCCGGAAAATAAAAGAAATCCGTCCCGATATTCCTATTGTCCTATGTACCGGTTTTAGTGAAACCATTACCTCCGGGCAGATTGCGTCCATGGGGGTTGCTGATTTTTTGATGAAACCCATCGATAAGAAGAGCCTGGCCCATGCCATCCGCAGGGTCCTGGACAAAGAAAAGGAGAACCCGGGATAAACCCCACCACGTGGGGATGGGGTTAGCTGTTTCGCAGCAGGGGTGAGATAGTGATTTTCAATTAACAAAAGCCCCGCGGTGCTGGGAGCCGATAAGGGGCGTTTTTCAGTGCAGAAAAGCTTCTCGCGAAATTTAGGAGCCTGAGCACTCGTGAGTTCTGCGGGACTGGGTTCTTCCTGAGAGTTCTCGAATTCCTCCTCAACCTGAGTCCTCTTGAGCACCTCCTGAGCCTTCTTGATCTCCTCCTGATCTCTCTTCTCTTGATCTCCTCCTGATCTCTCTCTATCTCCTCCTGAGTTCTTCTATATGCGCCGGTACCACGGCAGAAAGATTCTCTAAACTGTAACCCCCCTCGAGAATAGAGATCAGCCTGCCCTTACCGTTAATGTCGGCGATTTCCAGCATAATGCGGGTCAGTTCCCGGAAACCGTCGCCGTCTATCCGCAAACCGCCTAAAGGGTCGTCTACATGAGAATCGAAACCGGCGGACAAAAGCGTTAAATCGGGTTTAAAATCTTTTGCCGCCGACAGGAAGTCATTCCTGAAGGCATCTATTATCTCTTTGTTACCGGCCCCGGCGGGGAAAGGCCGGTTCATGGTGAAGCCCTTTCCTTTTCCCGCGCCGATCTCCGCCCGTGCTCCCGTGCCCGGGTACAAGGGCGATTGGTGGGTGCTCATAAAAAAGACCCTATCGTTTTCATAAAAAATGTCCTGGGTGCCGTTGCCGTGATGAACGTCCCAATCGGCTATCAAAATCCGTTCTAAATTGTATTTCTCCTGTGCACAGCGGGCGGCAATAGCAATATTGTTGAACACACAGAAACCCATGCCGCGGTACCGGGTGGCGTGGTGGCCCGGGGGACGCACGGCGCAGAAAGCGTTTTGGACTTTCCCTGAAACCACGGCGTCAACGGCCGCCAGCGCCCCTCCTACCGCTTTCAGGGCAATCGAGTAGCTCTCCGGGCAAACGTTGGTGTCGCCGCTGGAAAGGCTGCCGTAACCGGCTTCGCATTCTTCTTTTGCGTTTTTGACATACTCTTCGTCGTGGGCAAGGCAGACAGTTTCCACATCCGCTTCCCTTGCTTCTAAAAGCACAAGGTCCTCATACCAGCCGGTTTTTTGCAGTCCATCGGTGATTGCATTCAGGCGCTGCGGCTTTTCCGGGTGTCCGAAACCCGTATCGTGTTTTAAATAATCGTCATCGTAAATAAATCCTGTTTTCATTTTTTTCTCCATGAGAGCGATGGCGTCCGCCTTTTTGCCTCCGGCGGCCCTGC
>JAGLSW010001126.1 GCA_023135565.1 Candidatus Aminicenantota bacterium
TTTGATCAAAACTTTTTATAATTGAAAATCAAAGGCGCTCACCCGCTGCCTCTGCCCGGCTGTGGAGCGACTAACGGTTTCCCTCTGCTGCAAGCTGTTTGCTAATTGCTTCCTTCGTGGTGAAATCGCCCGGCAGAGTTCTCAAGAGTCCAGGTTTTTTATTTTAACTTAAAGCCCTTTATCTTATCTGCTTTGATGTCTACAATTAGTTTTTCCAGGATTTCGATCACTTTATCTTTTCCAACACCCTTTTTGTTTATATTGAAATTTATCTCGATCGCTTTATCATCAGTAGCAAAATTAAATTTATAGGCTTTGTCCCGCTGCTCTTTAGGATTGTCAGCCGATTCTTTTCCTTTCCTGTGCTCCTTGATTTTATCTCTCGAGAAAGGTTTTTCTTCATAACTATCCAGAACCGCAAGCATCTCTTCCCTACTCTCTAATTTAACCAGTTCGGAAAGGAAGGTTTTGGAGGTTATACTTAGCTCGGAACACCTTTCGACCACATCCGGCGGCAGGTCGGTTACCCTGATTAACTCAGTAACCGTGACCCGCGATTTGCCTATTTTTTGAGCAATATCCCGGTGCGTATAGCCATAGAGATCGGACAAAGATTTTAAAGAAAAAGCATGCTCAAAAATATTCAGGTCTTTTCTCTGTACATTCTCTATTATAGATATTTCTAATGCTTCATTGTCGGCAATATCATAGACAATAGCCGGGATATCTCTAAGACCGGCCAATTTACCGGCTTTACAACGCCTCTCCCCGGCAATTATCTCGAATTGGCCGTTCCTGGGTCTAACCAATATCGGTTCAAGGATGCCCTTCTCTTTTATCGATTCCGCTAATTCGTTCAAATCTCCAAAATCTTTCCTGGGCTGCATTACATTAGGGAGTAATTTTTCTAAAGGAATATTGCGAATGACAGAAGTGCGAGTCCTGTCTGCAATTTCCTCCACTAAGTGATTATCATATTTCGATTTTACAAAATCGGGTAAACCAACTTTTTTAGGCATGTTTTACGATCTCCTCCGCCAATTGTCGGTATTCTGAAGCTCCCTTAGAATTAGGGGCAAAAGTAAAGATAGACTCTTTATAGGCCGGACTCTCCTCCAGGCGCACATTCCTCGATATATAGGTCTTAAACACTTTATCACCGAATAATTTTTGGATATGGGACTCGCTGTCTTTAGCTATAACCGTCCTTTTATCATAGAGCGTTATTACAACGCCTAAAATCGTTAAATCCGGATTACTCCTGGCTCTTACCTTTTCAAAGGTTTCTAAGAGATCGTCGGTGCCTTCTAAAGCAAAATATGAGGCCTGTATAGGGATAAGCAAATGAGAAGCTGCTACTAAGGAATTTATGGTTATCATACCTAAAGTGGGCGGCGTGTCTATTATAATAAAATCATACTTGTACTTGACACTGTCGATCTTATCTTTTAACCTGAAATGCCCGTCGATTTCACTGATTAACTTCGATTCCAACTTGGCCAATGAGATCGATGCGGGTAAGATAGAGAGGTTGTTTATATCGGTTTTTTGCAACACCTCTTCGAATGAAACATCGCTGCCTTCAAGAAAATCGAAAATCGAAAATCGAATACCCTGGGGATCGATGAAAGAGACCGTCGAATTGGCCTGGGGATCCATATCCACCAGGAGTGTCTTGTAACCTAAGAATGAGAATGCTGCCGCAAGATTGACGGAAGAGGTTGTTTTACCGACTCCTCCTTTTTGATTTGCAATTGTAATAACCATTTTAGCTCCTTTTTGCCATTACATGGCGGTAATAAACAACATGTTTTACATAATATAGGGCGGGGGCGCCGACCCAAAACTTAAGGTTAATCTTAGTCAATTTAAAGCCTTTTGTCAAGAGATTCTAAGGGAATATTTTATATTCTTTATGTCGACGTGTCGACATTACGACTCCCCTACTCTTTTTCGAAAAGACCGCTTTCTAAAATCTTTTTTAAGTCGTGGTAATCTTTGAAATAGACGATATCGTTGTCGCTCAATTTTTGCGAAACTTCGTTTTTTATGATAAAAATATTTGCTATCCCGGCCTCTTTAGCGGCTTTTACGTCATAATGGCTGTCCCCTATGGCAATGGTTTCCTTCACGTCGCGGCGGTACAGGTCCATCACGTGGAAAAAGGGATCAGGTGACGGTTTCCACAATTTTTTCTCCCTGGTGATTACAGTATCGAATCGCAGCGAGAAATTTTCCAGCAAATAAGCGGTGTTTTTTTTGTTGTTATTTGTCACCAGGGCAGTATCCACCGGCCTGGATTTAAGAAAGGATAGAAACCCGGCAATTCCTTTGATGGGGGCGGTTCTTAAAGTATTCTCCTCTTCATACCCTTCGAGTTTAGCCAGCTTAACCCGGTCTACCCGGTTATTTTTATAGATCTCTTTTAATATGTTACTTTCGATACCTAAGTTTTCTTTTATTTCCGCCCAGTTCAAGTAACTCTCAAAAACCGTGCCGTCCATATCGAATATAGCTAATTTTATCATAACAGGTTCTCCTATCGCTTATTACCGGCTTTCCTGCGCCGAAATTGAATCGCAGCCATGGTGGAATTATTTCCTGGCTTTTGACGATATTTTGATAAATACCGGGATACCTTCTAAGTCTAATTCTTTCGCTATCCTTTTTTTCAGGTATTTCTCATGGAAGGGTTTTAGTTTGTATTTAGAACTTGTATAAAAGTTGATAAAGAAAGGTTTGTAAGACTCGATAGACATATATTTGGGATTAAACATACTGCCCGATTCGGTGATGAATTTTTGCCCGTTAAGTATCTCCCGGATCACTTTATTCAGACGGGCAGTCTTAATTTTAACGGTCATTTTATCGTGGATAGCCTCCGCCCGGTCGATCAGGCTAAAAACATTTTTACCTGTTACTGCGGAAACGATGATCGCCGGGGCAAAATAGAGAAAGTTAAACTTCTTTTTTATTTTTTTTAAAATGCCCTCGGCATCGGCTTTATCTTTAATGAGGTCCCACTTGTTACAGGCGATAATCACAGGTTTGGCCGATTTCAATATTTTGTGGGCAATCAATAGATCGTTTTGATCGATCTTCTTAGAAACATCCACCACAAATATAATGATATCGGCATTCTTGATGTCCTTCTCTGCGCGGATAACCGCGGCGCTCTCAGTCCTTTCTTTCACTTTTTGCAGCTTCCTGATGCCGGCATTATCGACTAAGGTAAATGTCTTCTTTTTCCGTTTGATTTCCAGGTCTACCGAATCCCTGGTGGTGCCGGGAAGGGGGCTGACAATAACAAATTCATCATTTAATATTTTATTTATTAGCGAAGACTTGCCGACATTGGGTTTGCCGGCAATACTTATCCTGGGCCCGGCAGCGGTTCCCGTGCCATTTTTTTCCGCGCTCCCGGTGCACATTTCTTCTATCTTTTCCAGCACTTCATCGAAGCCGAGATTATGTTCCGCCGAGGTGTATAAGAAATCCAATTTTAAGGGATAATACGAAGAGGGCAGCGCGAATTTATTAGGGTTGTCTACTTTATTGATAACCGGGATAATATTATTATTGATCTTTCTAATGTCTAAGTACAGGTCTTTCTCATATCCCAACATCTCCCGCTTGCCGTCGAATAAAAAAATAATTAGGTCCGATTGGCCTACTTCCCTGAATATTCTTTTATTTATCTCATCGATGATGATATCGCTGCCGAGAAAAAAACCGCCTGAATCCTGGAGATAATACCGTCTGCTGTTTATGGAAAAAGGTTTTTTGTATATATCCCTGGTCATGCCCGGATCAGAATGGATTAAGGCTTTTCGTTGGCCGATAACCCTGTTAAAAAAGGTAGATTTACCTGTATTCGGTACACCGACGATGGTTATTAAGGGTGTTTTCTCCATTTTCTACCCGGTATACCTGACTAAGGAGATACAGTAACATTCGATAGCTTCTCCCCTACCCACCATATCCGTCTCTATCTTCTCTTTTGTCTTGGCCTTGAGGTTAAAATCCCCGGCCGGGATAGAGAGAATAGAGGCGATTTTCTTTTTAATTTTCTCTTTAAAGGGGCTTAGTTTGGGGATTTCGGCAATAACCACACAGTCGATGTTTAATATCTCGAAATTTTTATTCTTTAGAATTTCTACACTTTTTTTTAGGAGTATTTCGCTTTTAATATCTTTAAAAGCAGGGTCATCATCGGGAAAATATTCGCCGATGTCTTTTTCTCCTACTGCTCCTAAAAGAGAATCGATTAGAGCATGTATCAAGACATCCCCGTCTGAGTGTGCCACAAATTGGAGATCGTCCGCAGTTTTTATGCCTCCTAAATAGAGACCCGCGCCTTTTTTTATCCTGTGTATGTCGTAACCGATTCCTGATCTTATCTTTATCATTACGTTTGCCTCCGGCCCCTACACGTGGGGAGGGGATAAGAGCCAGGGGGGCTGGGGGCCCGCGCCCCCTTAATTGTAGCCTCTTTTGCCGAATATCATTTTGCCGGAAGTGGTCTGCAAAACAGAGGTGACTTCGATATCTAAGGTTTTGCCGATATCGTATTTAGCATCATCGATAACGATCATTGTGCCGTCTTCTAAATAGGCAATTCCCTGTTTCTTCTCTTTTCCTTCTTTGCTGATCTGCACCCGCAAATGTTCTCCCGGGTAAACGATGGGTTTCAAGGCAAAAGCCAGTTCATTCACATTCAGCACTTTTATATCCTGTAATTGAGCGATTTTACTCAGGTTCAGGTCGTTGGTGACTATCTTGAAGTTGTGTTCTTTGGCCAGCACAACGATTTTTTGATCGACTTCTTTGATGCTGGGCAGGTTTTTATTGATTATAGTAACCGATATCTGGGTATTGTTTCTAAGTTTTTCTATCACTTCGAGACCTCTTCTGCCCCTGACTTTTTTAGAGGGATCATTAGAGTCGGCAATGGCTTGCAGCTCGGCAAGAACAAACTGGGTGATAATAATTTCGCCTTCAATAAACCCGGAAAGGGTAATGGGTACAATTCTCCCGTCGATTATGGCGCTGGTATCGAGAACAAAGGAATCGGTGAAAGCGCTGCTTCCCCTGAAAAATTCCCTGATATTGAGTGGTGAAAACATATTGGGTTTATTTATGCCGATAAACAAGCCCGTGGTAGGAAATCCAAATAGAAACAGGGTCTTAAAATACACATAGGTTTGAGAAGAGATAACCGTCAATTCTAACATTTTGAAAATGATAAAGCCGACCAATGCACCGCCTAAAACACCGATGGTAGTGGACCAAATGTATTTTAACTCGGTTTTTTTTATCCTTAGCGACAATAATGCAAGGGCCAGGGCAAAGACGGCGCCGATTATGGCCCCTACTTCACTTGAAGTGCCGCGAAAGGGTGGATAATAATAACCTATTAAAGCAAAAATTGCAATAAAAATGAATTTGTAAATATAAAGTATCATTTTTTTTCTCCTGGGCTAAACTATAGTTTTTAAGTCAAAGAACTAAAATAACCGTAACACTCATTATACCACGAATAAAATAGTAGAAGCAAGTAAATTTTTAAAATTATTTTAAAATAATACCAAAATGGATGCATTTCGCTGCGCAGAACGCTCCTTATATTGTTAAATTTTAACGATAAACTTGTTTTTTTCTAAAACTTACTTAAAAAAACTCTCACCCGGAAGTTAAAGAAAGGGTGTTACCTTCACCTTTCCTGGACCATTGAACATTGACCATCGCTCATTAGTCATGGTATAATGAGCCTATGGATAATTACCCCGGATCGGATGTGAGACGTCAGGCATGACTACAAAAATAAAGCTGAAAAAAAGAAAAAGAAAAATCGCTATCGCTTCCCTAATCGTATTAGCCTCCCTCCTACTCTATATAGGTTGGTTTTTTCTATCCCTGCCCGATGTGGAATATCTAAAAACAAAAAATCCCGGCACCACGTCGTTAATGGAAAGCAGGAAAAAAGAGGCCCGGAAAAAAGGAAAAAAATTGCAAATTTTACATATATGGGTGGAGTTCACCTCCATCCCGGGATTGCTTAAAGACACGGTCAGGATTTCCGAAGATGCGGGATTTTATTTTCACAAAGGCATAGACTATCATGAATTAAAAGAGGCCATCAAAAAGAACTGGCAAACAGGAAAAAAAACCAGGGGCGGCAGTACAATCACCCAACAACTGGCAAAAAACCTCTATCTTTCCACGGAAAAATCCTATTACAGGAAAATCAGGGAGTTTTTTATTGCCAAAAAGCTGGAAAAAGAGCTCTTAAAGAACAGGATATTTTCTCTTTATTTAAACTTGATCGAATTTGGCCGGGGTGTCTTCGGTATCGGGGCGGCTTCCGAGACCTTTTTCAAAAAACCGGTTAACCGCTTAAATCTTAGTGAAATAGTCAGGTTGGCAGCCGTAATTCCCAAACCTCTGCGGGTATCGCCGCTGTTTAATTCCCGTTATTTAAAATGGAGAGCAAATTTTCTTTTAGATAAATTGTACAAATACGATTACATATCTGCTGAGGTATACGATAAAGCCAAACGAGATTTCAAGGAATAATATCCCGGTTCCACAAACCGGAACCCAAAAGGGCGGCGGCGTCCAAACTATGAGGACCCCGGAACCCGTCCCCCCGCGCCGCGGGGTTGACTGCAGTTACTCCGGCAGTACTACAAATATTTAGTCTTAATTTTTTTTCGTTTTTCTATTGTTTTTTTTTTCTCTTTATTGTATAGTATTTTTTCAAGACTAAGCTTGAAAAAAAGCCACCTACTGGCCGCCCCCGCCGGGGCCTTAATTTTACGTAAAAAGGAAAAAAAATGGAAAATCGGAAGGAAAAAAGAGTTGCCGGTCAAACGGCAATAAGGTTAATAGAAGGTGACCAAAGTTTTGAAGCAGAAATTCTCGATGTCTCGAAAAAGGGTATATCCATAAAGTGCGAACATGTTTTTCCTACTTATAGGATCGTAAATATTATAATGGACATCGGCAGTAAATCACTGGAGATGAAAGGCAGCGTCCGTTGGGTTAACGAGAAATTAAAGAAAGGTGAACTCAATGAGATCGGGATACTATTATTAGATCCACCTGAGGACTTTTTGAACTACGTAGATATACTCCAATAAAGCGACCGCATACTTCCTTTACCCTCTATGTGTCGCCGCCCCCCCTACTCTATGGATATAACCACTCTTTCGTTCTTCAACTTGGTGATGTCTAAAATAGTTAACTCAGCTTCCTGTTTATCTTTGGCAATGATTACCTTATACTCCTTCCCTTTCTTGTAATATTTGGGATAGAGTAGGAGATTCTTTATTTTCTTCAGGTTAAAATCAGCAGCGGAAAACACGATGGTGTCCCGGGTCCTCATGTCGATAGAGTGGGCGAAGTATTCAGGAGAAACAGCCCTGAGTTTTGGAGACCTTAAAAATCCGCCTTTAATAATGCCCCGTTTTTTTAGATTTTTTTTCAGGTCTGCCAGGTAGAAAAGGGAATTAATCACTTCCTGCATCTCCAGGTTATCTTTATTTAGATTGCTGATCTGGGTGATCAACTTCCCTTTCTCATTATTGAGCAATTCCAATTGGGAGATCAACTGCCCCCTCCTTGATTCTAAGGCTTCTATATCTCGGGCCAGTTTATCTCGTTCTGAAACCGCTTTGTCCCGGGCGTCTACCAGTTTTTTCTTAGACTTTCTCCTCACTGCGTTGGGAGAGACGGCGGCGCTGCCCTGGGTAATAAAAGTACCGTATTCATCCCCGGAATAAAAATTCCACACCTTAAAACCCGGCACTAAAGGATCAAAAAGCAGGGCCCTTTCGATAAGTTCCATTGCTTTTTTCTTTTCTACCCCTTTTTCGTTGAGTAGATAATCCATGGCAAGCTGGTAATGGTTCTCGCCTGCCTGTACCATATGAGGCGCGGGAAGCAGTTTTTCAAGTTTTTCTAATTCCGACTTTAGCTCGCCGATCTCTTTATTCTTATCGAGGAGATCGTTCAACATCGCTTTCAGCGATACATCTTGTTCATTCCTGATTTTTTCTTCGAGGATCATTCTTTCTTCTTCTGACAGGTCCAGCAGTTTCAGGGGCGGCAGGTCTTTACCTGTTTCTTCTTTATAATCCTTCATCAGGGAGAACATTTCGTTTTGTTTTTCTTGAATATCTGTTTCCAGGTCTCTTACTTTAGTCACTGTCTGCTGCATCTGGCGCAATTGCGGCGACATGTACCGGTCTACAAATTTTCCTTTGAACAAAAAATAACCGCCGCTGACCAGGACAATTAGGGCAGCGATAAACACGATAATTTGGATATTAGAAAGCTTAAACCCGGCGGGTTTAGCTTTTATGGTCTCTACTTTTTCCGTTTGCTGATATTCGGCGTCATGAGAAAAGTTTTTTTCTTCCATTTTTTTTTAACCTCCTGCCGTTACCTGGGGGTGTCGATGGATTTCCCACTTCCAGGCGGCTTTTTTCTAAGCTTTGTATTAAAAAAAGCATTATTATTCTTCTTCACTTTTGGGGCCCACGATTTTTGCTATCAAAATGCTCAATAGGTAGAGCAGCAGCATGGGCACCGCAAATATAGACTGGGTTATCATGTCGGGCGTGGGAGTAATCACAGCAGCAATAATAAAGATAATCACAACGGCGTATTTGAAATACTTGATCAAAAAGCGCGCCGAGATCACCCGCAGTTTAGCCAATAGGAACGAAAGAACAGGCATTTCGAAGACAACCGATATCCCCAATAACACCCTGAAAGCCAGGGCAAAATATTTATCTATCGTTATGATGGCTTCGAAATCTTTTCCTATTTCCAAAAAAAACTCGCAGGCAAAAGGAAACACCACCAAATAACCGAAAGCTCCTCCGGCAATAAAAAACACCGTGGTAAAAAAAACAAAAGGAAAAACCAATTTTTTCTCTTTCGGAAACAGGCCCGGGGCGAGGAAGAGCCAGAACTGGTGAAAAACAAAAGGAGAAGCGATAAATAAGCCTGAGATAAAAGCCAATTTAATATACATCATAAAAGGATCGGTAAGGGCCGTAAAAGCCAATTTTTTGCCTTCCGGGAGGAAGCGCAGCACCGGTTTAGAGAGCAAATAGTAGGTCTTATCCACGAAGAACCATGACACTAAGAAAAAAATAAAAATAAATACTATGGAAAAAAGGAGTCTCTTTCTCAATTCGCCCAGATGCTCGAAAAAAGTCATCTCGTTAGCTCTCTTTTTCATTATCTTTGCCTGCTCCGCTCCCGGTGTCTTTTTCGCCAATCCGGGTAATACCGTTTATATCGCTTTTGATCTCTTTGAAATCACGGGCGATTTCGGTTTCCTCGATGACTTTATTCATGTCGGTCAAATCCCTGATATCGCGGTCGATCTCTTTGATATCGCCTGTTATATCGACTTTATCGATCTCTTCTTCTATTGTTGCTTTGGCATCGTTAATGGTTTTCCTGAACTCTTTTACTGTTTTACCCATCAATTTTGCGAATTCCGGCAATTTTTTGGGGCCAAAGAGTAACAGCACCACGATAAATATCATAACTACTTCGGGAAACCCGATTGATCCGATCATAGTATTCCTGGACTTTCTCTTCTTTGAAGATAAACTTGAATTTTAATGACCTATCATATCATAAAGAGAGCTTAAAATCAAAAGGTCTGTCCTTCATTATTTTGTCTCAGCAGCCCGGTTTTTTCTAAAAACCGGATAGTTTCTTCTCTTCTGTAAGTGTTCAGTTTTGAATAAATCGGACCCCAAAAAGTTCATACCCATTTCGTCCAGTGATTGAATCGCGGGTAGATTTTTTTTCTAAAACTGAATAGTTACTCTCTTCTTTCTTGACAGAAAGCCGGTTTTATGCTATTTTTAGTATGTACTATACAATGTACAAAATGGAGCTAACAACTTATGAAGTCGATTTTTTATATGCACCCATTTCTATACGAATTCGGAATACGATTCCTGTACTTTGACGGCCTATCGATATTGAAGGATATAATCGGGAAACAGAAAGAGGTTTTCGAACCTGCCTGCGGCTATGGAAGAGTTAAAAAATTCATTTATTCCTGCTGCAAATATTCGGGGATCGATCTCAATGAACGGTTCATCCGATATGGCCGGAAGAAAAAAAGAGATATCTACGTAGGCAATATCCTCGATATCAAGCAGTACAAAAATTCTGATGTGATCATCCTCTCCGATATTTTACACCACCTTACTATAAAAGATGTAAAAAAATTGGTCTCTATTGCCGTGCAGTATGCCAGGGAAAAAATTGTCATTGTAGAACCGGAATTTGTAACAGCAGCCGGTAAGAAGAATATTTTTTCAAGGCTGTTGGGGAAATTTATGTCTGTTACGGATTTCGACGGCATCAACGAAATTGAAAAATGGTTATCTAAAAAGGAGTATGAATCCCTTTTCCAGGAGTTGAAAGATTCCCATCACAATATCGAAAAATTGAAAATCAAAAGATTCAGAAAACACTATTTTGTTGAAATGTTTGTGAATGGATAAAAAGAAGACAGGCACTTCCAGTGCGGAATTAGATAACATATCCGGCAGTAACGAGGCCCAACCTCAAGGCGGTTCCACCAGCCCGCGGAACCGAAAAAAAAATGTCGATATATCTATCATTATCCCGGCCAGGAATGAAGAAGGGAATATAGGAAAATGTTTGCAGGCCATATATGAACAGGATACACCCTATACATTTGAAATTATCGTTATCGATTCCGGGTCCACCGATAAAACCGCGGCGATTGCCGGGTCTTTCCCGCGGGTGAGACTTTTAAAAATAGAACCCCATGAATTCGCCCATGGCAAAACCCGCAACTTAGGCGCCGGGAAATCTAAAGGAGATTATATCGTTTTCTTGAATGCCGATGCCGGCCCGATTGATACGAACTGGTTAACCCCCTTAATCGAGAGCCTTAAAAATGATAAGCAGGCAGCCGGCGTATACAGCCGTCATATTCCCCGGCAGGATTGTCACCTGTATATGGCGCGCGATCTTTTAGCGGCCATGCCCCCGCAGCCTTCTGTTAGGAGCAGTACCGGAGGGTTCGATTTTATGATTTTTTCCACTGTCAGCGCCGCTGTCAAAAGGGAAATATGGGAAAAACATCCTTTTGACGATCACATCATCATCGCCGAAGACCAGGATTGGGCTAAAAAGGTGCTGCACCAGGGTTATAAAATTATTTATGAACCGGCATCGATGGTCTATCATTCCCATAATTTCAGCCCGCGGGAACTATTCGTTATCAAAGCCAAAATAGGCCGCACCGAGAAGAAATTCAAGAACAAGTTTTTGGCGTTAACTGCCGGTTTTTTCTTAGTTTTGGGCGGTATTTTCGTTAAATTTTGCGCGGATATTTTCTTCATACTTTTCAAGAGTAAGAGGGCGCTCGCCGCTGCTTCTAAAATAAACAAAAGTTTTGTGGGGGTGCAGGGGGTGGCTTTTCAAAAGAATCCCCTGCTCGCCGAAGGCAAAAACAAAATAAAACAAATAGGGATTGCCGCCGCGGCTCGAGTAGTTGGTTTTGCCGGACGTTATGTGGGCTGGCTCGGAGCTAAAAATGGATAAATTCGCAATTTTAAAGAGTCTTGCCCCCGGGTTTTTGCCGCTGCTCATATTTATTGCGGCTGATGCGGTATGGGGCACGAAGATCGGGTTAATCGTCGCCATTGCCGTGGGGCTTTTAGAAATCCTGGTCTCCTATATAAAAGAAAAAATAATCGACAAATTTATTTTGTTAGACATCGGTTTGATCGTGCTTTTAGGTGTGGTGTCGATTTTGCTCGACAACCCCATCTTTTTCAAGCTGAAACCGGCGCTTATAGAATTAATATTCTGTGTTCTTTTAGGAGTGTCGATATTTTCCCCGGTCAATATTATGCTGCAAATGACGAAACGGTATATGAAGAACATCGAATTCGGCGCAGCCCAGGTGCAGCAGATGAATAAGAGCCTGAAAGTTTTATTTTATATATTTATCGTGCACACGGTGTTGATCGTATATTCGGCTTTTTTTATGTCCAAAGGAGCCTGGGCATTTATCAGCGGCGGTTTGTTTTATATTATGTTCGGCGTCTATTTTGTTTTCGAGCTGCTCAAAAACAAGATCAAGCAGAAAAATATGTGGGCGCAGTATAAAGATGAGGAGTGGTTCGACATCGTAGACGAAGCGGGCAAAGTAACGGGCAGTGCGCCGCGCAGCGTCTGTCATTCGGCACCGGGCATGCTTCATCCCGTGGTTCATATCCATGTGGCGGACAACAAAAACCGGATTTTTTTGCAGAAGAGATCGATGAGCAAAAAGATTCAGCCCGGCAAATGGGATACAGCCGTTGGCGGGCATGCTTCCAGCGGGGAAAATATCAAAGACGCGCTAAAAAGAGAAGCCGCCGAAGAATTAGGGCTGACGGATTTTAGCGCGGCTTTTATTACCAAATATGTCTGGGAAACCGACGTGGAATCGGAATTAGTTTTTATGTTTTTTGCTCGCTATAACAAGGCGATTACCATCAACAACCCGGAAGAGATAGATGAGGGTAAATTTTGGAAAATCAAGAAGATCAAGGAGAATTTAGGTAAAGGGATATTTTCTGCTAATTTTGAGTTTGAATTCGACATCCTGCTCGAGCAGGTTTTTAAGTAGCTTCCTGCCTCCGGCGGCCCTGCCGGGGGCCAAACTTTTGAAAAAGTTTGATCAAAACTTCTGATTATTGAGAATCAAAAGCGCTCACCCGCTGCGAAGCAGCTAAATGCTCCCCCACGCGAGTGGGGCTTTTGAAAAAGCTCCGCAAAACTTCTGATTATTTAGAAGCAAAAACACGCATATGGGGCTTGACTTTTTTCCCGCTTTCTCTTATAGTGTCACATGGCGAAAAAAAAAGAAAATCCGGGGATTCCCCACACACGTGCGTTGAAATTGGCGGACGTATATGATTGTTTCGAAAGCAGGCCTCTCGATGCCGGCAACTTTGAAAAATACTATGTTGACGTGGATAAAGGAAGAGGTTTAACGCCCCTGAAAAAAATGAAACGATTGTTCGAGAAAAACCCTGGGGGCAGCTACAAATTTCTTTTTGCCGGTTATAAAGGATGCGGGAAAAGCACCGAATTAAACCGGCTGCAAAAGGAATTGCAGGATGATTTTATTGTCTTGAATTTTTCGGTGCGCCAGGAATTGGATATTCTCAATATCAGCTACATCGAACTTTTTATTGCCCTGATGAAACGGTTATTCCAGTTTGTAAGTGAAGAAAAAAAGATCGAGATCCCCAAACAATATATTGAGAACATTACCAGCTGGGTAAAGTCGAAAGAGATAGAAGAGATTAACGATAAATACTTAGGAATCGGTATCGATACCGGTGCTGAAGCCAAAAGCGGGATTCCTTTTTTTGCTAACTTTTTCGCTAAGTTCACCGCCTCGGCTAAAGCCAGTTCTTCTTTAAAGGAGACTCTCAGGAAAACAGTGGAGCCGAAACTGTCGGAACTGATTTTGAACTGCAATCTGTTGATAAATGAGATAAAACTCCAGATCGAAAAGATCGGCAAAAAGGGCCTGATCGTTATCGTAGAAGATATGGACAAAGTCGATCTAAGCAAAGGTGAAGATATTTTTTATATTCATTCGGCCCAATTGACCCAGTTGAATTGCCACACTATATTTACTTTTCCTATTGCCCTGAAATACTATATTCGCTTCACTGCTATAAAGAATAATTATACCGACTCTTTTGATCTACCTATGATCCGGGTTAAGAACCGAGACGGTTCGCCTTTCGAGGAAGGCCGTAATTTGATGAAAGAGATCGTGGAACAACGGATGGACGACGACCTATTCGACGAGGCCGGGATTATCGACGAAATGATCGATTCCAGCGGCGGCTGTCTTTTCGACCTGTTTCGTATGATCCGGGACGCGGCTGACAACGCCCTTGATTTCGACAGGGAAAAAATTACAGGAGAAGATTTCCAGGCTGCTTATCTTTACCTGAAATCCGATTATGAGAACACCATTGCTGAAAATAAAGCGGAAGGAATCCTGGTGGATGCCTATTATAAAGTGCTGGTAGAGTGCGCCACGGACCCGAACAAAAAACCCGGGCAGTCGAAAGAGCTTCTCGATTTACGAAACAACCTGACCGTATTGGGATACAATGGTGAAAATTGGAGCGATGTGCACCCGGTGGTCAGGGATATTCTAAAAGAAAGAGGAATGCTCAAATGACCCAAACCGGGAAAGACGGACTGGATAAGCCTCCCCTACCCGGGATTTTTTTGTGCCCCACTGTCCTGGGAGACGAACAGGAAGGATGAAACTGTGATAAAGACGAATAACCAAAAGCTGCAAGAACCAGCCGGGGCTAAGAGGGTGGGTGCGCCGCACCCGGATTTTTTTTCTAAGATCAATAAGATCGTCAATTTTTTTGCCCGCACGAAGCGGGGCGGTTTTCTTTTTTCCACCTGCGACAGCCCCGCTGTTACCGGCAAAATCATCGAGACTGTCATCGAACGGGCCAAAACGAAAAACCTGGATATTAAGAAACTATCTTTAACCCCCGGAGATGGGGAGTTTTTTTTACAGCAGGTAAGAGCAGTAGTAGGAAAGAAACCGGACGGTATTGTTATTGCCGGTTTAGACGAGTCGATTGCCCTGACAAAAGATCAAATTATCAAAGACATTAATCTTTCCCGTGATATTCTATTTGAGCTTGAGCTGCCTTTTCTTTTTTGTGTGTCATCGGGAAACATATCGAAGTTCGCCAACCAGGCCCAGGACCTTTTTCTCAGGCGAGCCAGGGGGGTTGTTCATTTCCCCGCTGTGCCGCAAGAAATGAGCGGAGATATGCAGGAATACCTGGAAAGATCTATCTTAATTGATCCTAAGGAATTTATAGATCCGGAAAGTTTAAACTTACGGTTAAAACTTCTCGAAAGCCAACTAAAAGAAGCAGAAGAAAAAAAATACCCGCCCAAGCGCATTGCGAATGAAATCGCCCTGGATTTAATCGATGTGTATTTAACATTGCAAAACGTCCGCAAGGCCGATGAATTAATCAAAAAATACGAGTTTTATTTCAATTTAAAGGATCATTTAGAAACTCTCAAAATTATTGGAAAATTTTATTTTAATACCTCCCGGTTGGATGAAGCACTCGATATATTTTCTAAATGCCAAAAAATCCAGGAGAAAACAGGTGAAAAAACCAGACCTGGAGATACCTTGCTTATGATCGGTTCAATCTATTATGGAAAAGGGGAGTTAGACAAAGCGCTTGATTTTCTTTTAAAGAGCAAAAAAATATATGAGAAGAATGATGAGAAATTGAAACTTGGATTGGTATTTTGGACTATTGGTCGTATTTATCGTTCCAAAGGCAATTGGAACAAACATACCGAATATTATTTGAAAGCAAAAGAAGTGTTTGAAAAAGCTGGCAAACAGTCTTTAGCGCAAGCTATCGATTACTTCATTGAGAAAATGAAGTAGCTAATTTGAGCGCCCCTCCCCAAACACACTCTTTGCCTCCGGCGGCCCTGCCG